>NZ_JBCOMI010000046.1:0-28092 GCF_040924245.1 Ruminococcus sp. J1101004sp1_RTP21198st1_B9_RTP21198_201120
TAACTTTCGGGTCTAATATCGTATTTCTAATGGTGTTATCTCATTCATATTCCAATTAACTAAATGACATTGGTTCACTGGTAACATTCCGCGAGGTGTTTTTTGTGAACAAAGTTCACAAAAAAGCCCGAGAATTGCGGCGCGAAATCATGCGAATGCATGATTTCTGTGCATCGCGAAGCGAGTTACTGGTCACGGAGTGAACAGTAACTTTTCAAGTCATATTTCATCTTCTTAAAATGCGTTTTCTATGGTATAATAATGATACTTTACTATTTTCAGGAGATCTAAAATGAAAAAGAAACAATTAAATCTCACCTCCGGTCCTATTTTACGGACTTTGTCTGAGCTGGCACTGCCAATCATGGCTTCTTCCTTCCTGTCTACCGCCTACAACATTACAGATATGGCATGGATAGGAATGCTGGGCTCTAAAGCAGTGGCGGGTGTGGGCGTGGGAGGTATGTACGTCTGGCTCTCCCAGGGACTTTCTTCCCTGGCAAGAATGGGAGGACAGGTAAACATGGCGCATTCCCTTGGAAGAGGTGACCAGAAGACTGCCGCAGGCTTTGCACAGGCGGCTCTGCAGCTTACCATACTCTTCTCTCTTTTTGTTACCTTGATCAGTATGTTATTTACTAATCCGCTGCTGCATTTTTTTGCATTAAATGATGCAGCGACTTACAACAGTGCCAGAATTTATATGCGGATTACCTGCGGACTGATCCTGTTTTCCTTCCTTTCCCAGGTGCTGACAGGTCTTTTCACAGCCCAGGGCGATTCCAAAACACCGCTGAAAGCAAACTTCTTTGGTCTGATACTGAATATGATCCTTGATCCGCTTCTTGTTCTTGGTGTAGGACCATTTCCCAGATTAGAAGTTGTAGGAGCAGCAGTTGCAACTGTTACTGCACAGATTATAGTTCTGCTGATCCTTGTTGCAGAAATTCTCCGTGACCACGGTGAAGCCAATGTACTACACAAAATCCGTCTGCTTTCACGACCGGATATTGCCTGTTTAAAAGGAGTCTTTCGCATTGGAACCCCCACTGCGCTTCAAGGAAGCCTTTACTGTATCATCTCCATGATACTCACCCGAATGGTTTCCGGATTCGGGGACGGTGCTATTGCCGTACAGCGTGTAGGCGGACAGATTGAGTCCCTTTCCTGGAACACAGCTGATGGTTTTGGCTCCGCCCTAAACGCTTTCATGGGGCAGAACTACGGAGCAGGAAAAAAAGACCGAATCAAATCAGGATACCATATTTCCATTCGGCTTCTGATATGCTGGGCTGCACTGATCACTATTGCCTTTGTATTTTTCCCGCGGCAGATTTCTGTGCTCTTTTTCCACGAGGAGGAAGTTATCCGGCTTTCCGTTGATTACCTGCGAATCATCGGATTTTCCGAAATTTTTCTCAGCGTGGAAATGATGACTGTGGGTGCCCTGTCTGGTCTTGGACGGACACAGCTTTGCAGTCTGATCAGCGTTGGCCTGACTGTTATACGAATCCCCCTTGCACTGGTTCTGTCAAACACTGCACTGGGACTGAATGGAATCTGGTGGGCACTGACACTTTCCACCGTTTCAAAGGGAATTATTTTTTATTTTGTGTTCCAGTATATTTGCGAACATAGTTTGTTAAGAACTACAAATAGATAAAAAAAGATCCGACAGATGGTATTTTCATACCTGTTCTGTCGGATTTTTTTATAATTAAGTTTTACACTTCTGAAATTATTTTTCAGAAACAACCACCTTGATTGCATTCTTTTTCTCTCTGCTCAGGAAACAGGATACGATTTCCAGCACCAGCATGATAACCATAACCACCGCTGTCACAATAATATAATCGATCACACCAGAAGAACCGAACATGGAAATTCCGTTCAAGGCATCTGCAAAAGTGTTGATACTGTTTACGATCATTTTTCCAATGGAAAGTGTAATAAACACAACTGCAATCAGATTGAAAATATCCGCAATCACATAATCTGCAAATACGTAAATCCCACAGCACATAATGGCCAGTACAAGATAAAAATCAACAGCTTTATTAAACTCATTTACACGGTTTGCGTTGATACTGTAATAAATAATGCAGAACAGGCCGAGCAGAATATTTAATGCATTAAAAATGCCGCTGATTCTTTTTCCTAATATCTTATCTTTGATATTCATTATGCATTTTCTCCTCTCTTTTTACTCCAAACCAGCATTTCCAGATAGTAAAGTACAATAAACAGTATAGTAATTGTTCCAAATCCAATTGTTGCCGCTTTCAAAGCTGTTTTCCACCATGGAGTAATATGTACTACATGAGAGGTTTCATCCAGTCCATTAATCAGGATAGAATGAACCTGTGCATAAACATTGTGCTTGGTTGCATTACGCAGAGTCTGAAGCATGTAACCGTCACCATTTTCGATGGCTTCCGTAACCATGTCTTTACTGAGCACTACAGAAGAATCATCGGAAGCTCCGAATCCTGCCATATCCCAGCACCAGTAGTCAAGTCCTGCTGTAATGTTAGAAGTATAATGTTTCTTGTAATCCATATTCACAACCGCATCAGAAGTAACATGTCCTTTGTAAGCCCATTCTCCTCTCATAACAGTTGTAAGAAGTGCTGAGGAGCTTCCGCAGTAAGTGCAGCCGATTCTGTTAAATGCTGTCATACAACCCATTGCGCCGCCTTTTGTATAAGCTCCCTCAAAAGCTCGCAGATACTGCTCACGAAGAGCCTGTTCATTGGTAAAGGTTGCCGCACTCTCACGATGTGCTTCCTGGTCGTTTACAACCATGTGTTTATAGCCAAGGATAATTCCATATTTCTGAACGTTTTCAGCAACAACAGTTCCTACCAGATATCCCATGTTTCCATCTTCAGAATAGTAAGCAGAAGCTCGTCCGTTAAACTGTGTACGATGGCAGTTCGGGCCGCCAGACCAGATTTCTGTTGCGCCCATAAAATAAGCTTCATTTGCAGTCATGCTGCTTCGTTTCGCAACATCATCTTTATTCCAGGTGCAGGTCATAACAACGGTGGAAGGCCATACAATACCGGATTTTCCAGTAAGTTTGAAAGTTACCTGCTCCAAACAGTCCATATCATCCCCACGGTAGGTAGACGGCATTGCAATACTCTCAACTAGTACAGAACCGTTCTGGTCAGGGAGAATAGAAGCCATTTCTTCTACCGTGAGCTGGTCAAGGAATTTATCCCATGTGGCATCGTCATCGTAATCTACATCTTTCATTGCAACAAAGTTAATGCCAGCATCTACTCCCTGGGTAAAATCATCTACAGATGGTGCATCTTCTGGTTCTGTATAAAGATCACCATTTAAAGTTTTCATCATATCCTCAGTTGCAGTTACAGAAACCTGCTCTGCTGGATATGTTCCCTCCCAGTCACTTCTGGAAAGATAAGTTACAGTGTCTGTTCCAAGGTTATTTAAATTGGCATCGTCGAACTGGTTTGTTACTTCCATATCAGAATAGCGGGACATTTTATAGGACTCTGTATCCAGTTTTGCATTGTTCCAGGAGTATGCTTTCTCTGCATCTCCTTTAGCCTTCTCGCCCAATGCATCTGTCATTCCCTTGGCACCTTTTGCAGCAAGAATATTGTTCAGGGCATCGTGTGCATCATCGCCGATGGCAAAGTAATAATCGCCTTCGCTTAAAATATAGCCTTTGGCATTGGTGTAATCGTAGCTTGCAAGGAGATATCTTTCTACTGGAATTTCCAGTGTCTCAGAAGCACCTGGCGCCAGGATATCTGTCTTATCAAAGCCCACAACCTGGACTGCAGATTTCTCCACATTGTTCTCTTTTTCATAATCCCCATATGGGGTCTGTGCATAGACTTCTGCAACAGATTTTCCAGCTACATCACCAGTATTTGTCACGGTAACTTTTACGTTGTAAGTATCTGTTGTTTCGTCATACTCTACACCATCAAGGGTCTGGGAAAAGGTTGTGTAGGAAAGTCCATAGCCAAATGGATAAGCGATTTCGTCATTATAATTCCATGCTTTTCCAGTTGAGGAACCAACTATACTGTCTGCATTTCCGTTTCCAAGTACGGTATCCTCATAACGGGTTTCATAATATTTATATCCTACATAAATATCCTCTGCATAGATCAGATAGTTGGAAACATACTGATCGCTGTCTGAACAATATTCCAGAACCTCATCCAGATTCGCCCACTCTGGCGTATTTTTCATCTGTGCATAGGTGATAGCCGGAGCTGACAGGGAATTTTTCGCATAGGTATCAACCAGTTTTCCAGATGGGTTCGCCTCTCCTTGAAGCAGATTTACAACACCTGTAAATCCAACAATACCAGGGGAACCAATCCATAGGCATGCATCCACATCATAATCATCCAGGTCTCCAAGCTCCATAGCCCAGTTAGAATTTACAAGAAGAATAATTTTCTTAAATACGCCCTGCTCTTTCTGTTCTTTCAGCATATTCAAAAGATCTTTTTCGTCCTGATGAAGAGCCAGCTGACTGATTCCCTCTGGATCTTCAAGAAGAAGGTCACAATCCTCACTTGCCTGTCTTGTAAGCATAACAACAGCTGCATCATTATACTGATCCTGCCAGCTATTTTTCAGATTTTCTGTGTAAAAATCTGCTGGTGCTTCTCCAATCTGCGGATCGTCAACAGATTTTACACGCATATAACCGCTCTCCTGATAAGCCTTTACCATTGTCTGATTAACATCATAAACGGACTCCATTGCTCCAAGATAAGTTACCAGTTCCTGGGTAGAATTAGCCGTAGAATGATAACTGTAAAAAGGTCCTGAGTAGGATTGCGGACCGCCAAAACCTGTACTTCCAGCTACACTTTCCGTACTCTCAATAGAATTTTGTCCAAAAAGTGTAATGCTGCTTCCAGCCGCCAGTGGAAGTGCATTGTTGTCATTTTTCAAAAGAACAGAACCTTCTTCCTGTTCTGCAACTGCCTGTGCTGCCGCATCATCCTCCAGCTGCTGCAGCTTATCTCCATCATAAATATCAGTTCCATAATCGCTTTTATAATAATCTGTATCAACATCTAAGCCTTCATCCGAAACTGTCTTTGTAGTTTCAATGCCAAGCACTGTGTTTAGTCTGCCCTCATAGGCCTCTGCCACAGGAGTTCCTATGGACACAACTGTAAGCAGACAAGCTGAAACAGCACCCAGACCACGGGTGATTTCCTTCTTGATTTTCATATGTTTCCTCCCATTTGATCAACAATAAATATTGTTTTTTGCTTTTTATGACCGCGCGTTCATCATGGTCAGGAGCTTAACACATACTCAAAAAGGATATTTTAAGATTTCGTAACAGGCATTCCAGATTTCGTAATTTGCACTTTATTTTGCGACAGGTATAATAATCGTCAGGCTGAACATGTGATTTTCCGCTGTAATATCCATACTTCCATTATATTTTTCCACACATTTTCGCACACTTTTCAACCCATATCCGTGACCATCATGTGCATTTTTTGTAGTCACAGGAAGCCCTTCTGAAAAGTTTATTTTCTCGTTTTCCATATAATTCTGTATCTGAATAAGGAGCAGATTTCCCTTGGTCCAAATAGATGTGGAAATCACTTTTTTCTCTTCGTCAGAAACCATAAGTACACTCTCAATTGCGTTGTCAATTACATTTCCAAGAATAGTATATAAATCCACAGCAGATATAAAATCCATTTTCTTCCCGTCTGCCACACAGGTTAATTCTATGTTATTTTTCATGCATACCAGTCTTTTCTGGGACAGCAAAGTATCCAGAACTTTACTTCCGGTTTCCACTTGGGAATCATAAGACTGGATAGTTTTACACACCTGATCATAGTATGCTTTTTGCTGTTCTTCATCTGAGAAAAGCTTCAGTGGCTCCAGCTGTTTTTTTAGATCATGGCAGATCAGATTGATCCGCTCCACATCATCCTGTCTCAGCCGGAACAATTCCTTTTGTTTCAGCCGAACCTGTTTTTCCAGATCCTGCTCTCTCTGTTTATTCAATTTATTTTTGTAATCCATCTGTTCCCATAATACAAACAGACAACAAATCAGATCGTATGCTTTACATAGGTAATAGAGATTATTTTCTTCTGCATTAAACATGGTATCCGCTGCAATACTAAGCCCCAGAGCGAGCATGATAATAAGGAAAAACGACATCATAGAGAAACGAATATCCACATCATAATGTCCATTTTCAGGTAATTTTCTTCCGATAAACCAGTACAGCAAAAGTGCAATGCACACTGCACACACAATATATGCCGGTGCATAAACCGGTATTCCATGAACTGGTCGAAACAAAATCAGATATACACAATAGCTGATATGCTGTACTGCATAGGCACATGTAACGCTATACAAAGCCTCTTTCCAGGAAATTTCGTATGCAAAATAACTGCTGAATACAAACAAGGTAAACTGCATGATGTATGTAAAAAGCCCATGAGAAAAGGGCGCAGAACAACATACGGATATCAGAAAGCCAAGGACAATTCGCCATGCAAAGTGTTTTCTTTTCTGAATGCCAATTGAAAATAACAGTATGATTGGGAACACGTTGATTGAAAAAAATGCATGTCCTATGTATATGGGAATTTGGGATAAAATTTCTGATACCATCAGCGCAGCCCTCCTTTGTAATAATCAAGTAATGCCTGTTTTACCTCTTTTTTCTTCGATCGGCTGACTTTTAATTCTGTTTTATCATTCAAGGTTATAATATCCTTTTGAAAATCTGTGACGTATTTCATGTTAATGCAAAAGGAACTGCTGCAGCATATAAAATGATAGTCTGCCAATTTTGCCGCAAATTCTTTCAGGGTAGAAAGAAGCTGATATTCTTCATCTACCGTAAAAATATGCAGCCAGTGATCACGAATCTCCACATAAACAATCTCATCGGAGGACACTTTTTTCATCCCGTCTTTGTATTCCAACAGAATATTAACAGACTCCTGGCCTTTCACAGACTTCAGGGCTTTTTCCAGTTTCATAGAAAAAGAAAAATATTTTATAGGCTTCAGGACAAAGTCCAAGGCACCCACTTCGTAACCATTGATTGCATATTGCGCCATGTTGGTTATAAATATAATCAGCACTCTTTGATCCCTTTTTCGGATTTCTCTGGCAGCATCCATACCATTCATTTTTGGCATTTCAATGTCCAGTAAAAGAACATCATATATGGGTTCGTATTTAAATACCAATTCATTTCCATCTTGAAAAAAAGACGCCTGGATATCTATATTTGTTTCTTTTTTGTAACGCTCAATATATTCGGAAATTGTCTTCTGGAATGAGGGATCATCCTCTGCTATTCCAATTCTGAACATCCTATTGTTCTCCTTTTCCCTGATATAAGTAATTCTAAAAACAGCAATATTCACTCAAACTGCTTCAGATATTCCCCCACCGACCGTGTCATTTCTTTTGAAAAATCGGAATTATATTTTCTTTTGCAGAAGGCTTTGCACCAGTCTTCGAAGGTGGAATTTTTGTATTGGTGACTCAACATTTCGCGAAGTTCAGTGTCGTCCATACTGCGGTAGGTATTCTCATGGACAATATGTTCCTGTGCACATCTCTGGGGTTTAGGGCGATTCTTTTGCTGCTGGGTGGGCCAGCCAAATACCAGCATAACAGCTGGAAAAACATAATCAGGCAGGTTCAGAAGTCTTCTTTGTTTCTCATAATTTTCCATAATATCACCAATGTAGCAGGAACCGATACCAAAGCTCTCCGCTGCCACAACTGCATTTTGTGCGGCAATTGCCGTGTCTGTCACCGCAAGCATAAGGTCTCCTATACCTGGTTTTCTTGGCTCACAGCCAGCTTCCAGATATGCATCATACCACTTCTTGCAGTCAGCACAGAATACCAGTACCATAGGTGCTTTCGCAATAAATGGCTGGTAGTCGCAGGTCTCAGATAAAGCCTTTTTCAATTCTTCATCTGTAATGTCCAAAATAGTATAAAGTTGCTGACAACCTGCTGTAGGCGCCTGGGCTGCGGCTTCAAGGATGACCTTCTTCATCTCCTGCGGAATGGACTTTTCTTCGTATACGCGCATGGATTTTCTATTATATAAACTTTTTATAATTTCATTCATTTTAAATTTCTCCCTTTTCCTCTAAACAGCTATCATCGAATGACATAACCGTATAAAAATTATCTTTCTTCGATTTTTCTTACAAAAAAACAGATATTCCCAATAATAATACCGAGAAATATCTGTTTTTTCAAGTCAATATGGAGTCCACAATTTAAGCAGTCTGTGCGCTGTCTTTCATCATCCTGTAATAGCAAGGGATCAGAAGTGCACACGCACCGAACTAAGCCAGTGGACTGGCAATACAGACAGCCGTATAGCCATTCTTCAATAAAAAAACGATTCGGGTATTGTCATTTCTGATACAGATATTGACATTTTTTTAAGAAGTATTACAAAGTAATTTCCTGATCACGTAAAAAAGCCCTCGGATGCCAGAAACATTCGAGGACTTCTTCTTTTATTTTTATATTTAAACTTGTTGGGTTTGGTTAAATTGCTAACAAATTCTTAATTGCTTCCATATACACTTCCACAGCCTCTTCCATCTCGGAAACAAGAATGAACTCATCTGCACCGTGAATACGATAATCCACACCCAGCTTTTCCGGACCAAATGCAATAATATTTTTCAGAGATTTGGCATAGGTACCACCGCCAATTACCATTGGTTTGTTCTCCGTGTCGCCAGTCACATCCACATAAGCCTTGTACAGGGCATTTACCAGCGGAGATTCTCTTGGGAAGAACAACGGATTACCGATTTCCCCCACCTCAATACGGCCATTTTCATCTTCCAGATTACCCTCTATACGATTCAGAATATCATCCTTTTTGAAGGTTACAGGTACACGAATGTCGATGGTGCAGGAAATCACACCATTCTCTGTTTTTACGATTCCATTGCAGAAGGTCAGCTCACCAAATTCATCGGCAATTTTAAGGCCAACACCGGAGCCATCACAGGCAGTTCCAATGTGCTGATTATAAAATTTAACAAAATCGTCTTCAAAGCCTGCCTTTGCAAGACATTCCATGGTAACACCTGCTGCGTTGATACCAAGTGTCGGGGTGCTGGCATGAGCCGGTACGCCTTTTGCATAAATGGTAATCTGGTTTTCGGCTTCCGTAACTTTATATTCCTGCAGTTTTGTTTCGGAAAGCATCTGCTCCAGTTTCTCCTTAAGACCAGCTTCCGCCGGAATCACAGTGGTACAGTTATCGCATACTGCATTAGAAACAAAGCCACCATTCATGGAGATAATTCTGGTATTTTTGGAATATGCCATCATGGACATATAGCCTTTTTCACCATGAATACATGGGAAATTTGCATCAGGTGTAAAGCCGCAGGATAACTCTTCCTCTACCTCATTATAATGTGCCATACATTTGGAACCGGTCTCCTCATTGCATCCCATGATCAGACGGACTCTTTTGTTTAGTTTCACACCGGAATCCTTTAGAAGTTTCATCGCATAGAGAGCTTCAATTACAGGTCCTTTGTCATCTGTAGTTCCACGTCCGTATACATGGTCGCCATCTCGTGTCAGCTTAAATGGATCGTAGGTCCAGTCACCACCTACAGGTACAATATCAAGATGACCTGCAATACCTACGATTTCCTCGCCTTCTCCCATTTCGGCGTAACCACAGTAATTATCAAGATTTACGGTTTTAAAACCAAGCTCTCTGGCAATTTCAAGCCCGATCTCAAGTGCCTCTGCCGGTCCTTCTCCGAAAGGTTTCCCCTCTGACGGGGTGCCAAGCTGGGAATCAACGGCAACCAGCTTTCCAAGATTTTCAAGCATTTCCTCAGATAATGCATGGATCTGTTCTCTTGTATTCATAGATGTTATATTTCCTCCAAATTCTATTTTATCTGTGCAGAGCATTTCCACCAATTGTAATGACTCTCCCGGGTAACGTCTTTTCACAGCTGCTCCAACAGCTGCTTCTCCACATTTTCAAAGCCAATTCTCTCAATAGTCTCCGCAAAACGTTCTCCCTTTATTCCATTGTCACGGAAGAAAAGAATGGTCTTTTCAATTACATCCAGGGCTTCTTCTTTGGATGTAAAAATCCGGCCAAGGGCTTTTCCCTGAGATACTTTTTTACCCCAGCGTCCACCTATGTATATCTTATAGCCGTAAGCGCCGTCCTCAATGGTATGGAACGGACATTTTCCAACACAGCGGCCGCAGTTTTTACATATGTTTTTGTCAATCTGAATCTTCCCATCAACCACCTTTGCCACTTTGTTTGGACAGGCAGCCTCAATGGCACATTTCTTGCAGCCTTTACATACATCTGCATTGACATTTGGAATTCTCTGTCCAATAATTCCTACATCATTCAGGTCTGGTTTCACACAGTTATTCGGACAGCCACCCACTGCAATCTTAAATTTATGCGGAAGTGCAACCTCCCTGTAGCCTTCATAAAAACGTCTGTAAATTTCTTCTGATACTGCATAGGAATCCAGAAGTCCATACTGGCATGTAGTTCCTTTGCAGGACACTACAGGACGTACCTTAGCCCCTGTTCCACCTGTTACCAGGCCTTCCTTCGCTATAAATTTCTGAAATTCTTCAATCTTATCGTAGGGAATTCCCGGGATTTCCACGGAAAGTCTGGTGGTATACAAAAGCTCACCGTTTCCAAATTTTTCTGCAGCGTCTGCCATACAGCGATGCTGTGCTGCAGTTACTTTTCCATTTGTTGTAAGAACTCTTGCTGAAAACAGGTCGGTTCCTCTGTTATTCAGAAAGCCCATTCCTTTTACTCTTTTTTCATCTTCCGGACTGATTGTTAATGCTGACATTTTTGATACCTCATTTCCTGATGTTATTCACTGATAATTTTTTCACCTGTGATTTTTATTATAGCACCTGAATTGGTGTTTGAAAAACGTTTTTCTCTGTGGTATTCTATAAGCATATAAATAATACAAACCGGAAGGATAATTTCTATGTTAATTTGTGATTATATTGTAGAATCTATTGACGGCGACTACGCTCACCTGCGCAGGACAGATCTTCCCGAGGAAGAACTGAAGCTGGTAGCAAGAGCGCTTCTGCCATTTGACATTACAGAAGGATGCAGATTACATTATGAAATGATGCAGTATACCATAGTTGACTGATATACTGCATAGTAATTCATTCGATTGTAAAACAACATTCAGGCATTTTCTAGCTCCGCATTAATCGTATCTTCACTGGCTGCCATTGCCTGCAGTGTCATGGTCAGCAATTTTTCCAGTTCCCATCCAAGCTGCTGCGCACCGCGCTCAATTACTTCCCGGGAGCAGCCTGCTGCGAAACCTTTGCTCTTGTACTTTTTCTTCAGGGATTTCAGTTCCATATCTTTAGTGCTCTTAGACGGACGCATTAAAGCTGCTGCCCAGATCAATCCGGTAAGTTCGTCTGCTGCAAAGAGCACTTTTTCCATCTCCTGTTCCGGTGCTACATCAATCGTTACACCGCAGCCTACGGTTATTCCATATCCGTGAGATACCACACTGTGTATCACATCTTCGCCTACCCCTGCCTCGCGAAGCATTTCCGGTGCTTTCAGGCAATGCTCTTCCGGATAAAGCTCGAAATCAATGTCGTGAAGAAGCCCTACGATTCCCCAGTATTCAGCATCCTCTCCATATCCCAGTTCGTTTGCATACCATTTCATGACCGCTTCCACAGTCAGTGCATGCTGGATATGAAATGGATCCTTGTTGTATTTTTTTAATAATGAAAAAGCCTCGTCTCTTGTGATTGTTTCCATTGTTGTCACTCCTCGTATGTCTTTCTATACTCTGCTTACCACATAAGCATGTTCATGATTTGGAATAAAAGAAAAACCTTGCAAATACTATACATCGTTCTTTATTTATATACAACCATTTTGAGGAAAGTGATAATTTTAATTCCCTGATAACAATTTTTTCCAGGGTTCGTATTCTTTCATATAAGCAAACTCTTCTGCGTTTCTGAAGCCTTCCAGCAATTCTTTTTTCATTTCTTCCGTATATGGATTTTCGACTTCCTGAAATTTCATATGCTTGTATAATTGGGATTCCTGAAAATCACATATGGTGTCCACATTGTTCAGCAATTGCTTTGCAACCTGGAAAGTGCCCTCCACATTGTTCTCTGCGGTCACAACATTCAACATTGCTGCACATTCATTGTATTTTCCCATATCAAATCCTGAAGCTAATGTACACATTTTCTCTGCCAGAAACCTTGCGTATCCATGGTCTTTTTCCTCAAGAGCCTTAGTAATCATGATTCCAAAAGCCAAATTCAAGGTGGTATACTCTGAAAAAACAGCCTTTTCCAGCATCTCAAATGCCTCTTCTTTTTTCCCCTGCTTCATATATAATTGTCCCTGCTTCACCTTTTTCATGGGATCATAATCGGAAAAATAGTTTAAATATTTTTCTGCCATTTCATAATTCTTTTTTCGCAAATAGAAGCCGAACAGGGAATCAGCTGCATAGTGCTGAATTTTTTCATCTTTATCACTCAGCGCCATTTCGTACCAGGAATTGATCTGCTCATCGTACCTGTCCGGATTCTCGCACATGCCAATGATCCGGCGCGAATCAAGCATTACCGCAATCTGCCAGATCAGCAGATTGCAGTTTGGATATTCTTTTATGGTATTTACAGCCCACTGATAAGTCTTCTCAAAGCCTTCCTCAGAAAACATTTTGTCCATTTTGTGGATCATCTCTTCGATTTCAAGGTCAGTCAGATTTTCGCGAAAAGACAACAGGGTATCAAGGGAAATATGCAGTAATCTTGCAATAGGAGCTAACAATTCAATATCAGGATTGGAGTTCCCATTTTCCCACTTATTCACCGCCGGAGTGGTTACTCCCAGACGTTTTGCCATTTCTTCCTGCGTGTAACCTAATTCTTTTCTATATTTTTTAATCACATTTCCAATATTCATCATATTTTTCTCCTGAGTCAAGCGGATATTCCAGGTCCGCTTCGCTACTTGCTCATAACCGAATGCTGCTTCGCAACTTATTCGGTTAAAATTCCAAAAGCTTTTGTGATTAAAGCATAGCAGAATTGACAGATGAGCACAATTGAATTGTTGTTAAATACATTTCATATTTTTTAACTGTTAGGAAAGTTAAAAATCCAATTACAAATTTTATCAGAAAAGGCAGGTAAATAACTTTTCTCGACCCTCTTTTTAAGCTTTGCAATATACTTATTACGAACATCTTTCCCATATTTTGCATATCCTAACAGCAGAAGTCAAAAAGGAGTCTCTGTATGAAGAATAAAAAATGGATCTCACTGGCAGCAGCTGTGATTTTTGCAGTAACTGCACTGCCAGCCACAGTCTTTGCTGCAAAGAATGGAGAATCAAAAGAGGAGCTTACAAAGGTTACCTTAAACGAAGTGGCGCATTCAATTTTCTATGCACCGCAATATGTGGCGATTGAAGAAGGGTATTTCGCAGAGGAAGGGCTAGATCTGACACTTGTCACAGGATTTGGTGCGGATAAGACTATGACTGCTGTCATTTCCGGAGAAGCTGATATTGGATTTATGGGGGCCGAGGCATCTATCTATGCCTATCAGGAAGGTGCCACTGATCCGGTTGTGAATTTCGCACAACTCACCCAGAGGGCTGGAAACTTCCTTGTGGCAAGAGAAGAAATGCCGGATTTCACATGGGATGAGCTGAGAGATAAGAGA
Source organism: Ruminococcus sp. J1101004sp1_RTP21198st1_B9_RTP21198_201120 (assembly GCF_040924245.1). Taxonomy (NCBI): domain Bacteria; kingdom Bacillati; phylum Bacillota; class Clostridia; order Eubacteriales; family Oscillospiraceae; genus Ruminococcus; species Ruminococcus sp. J1101004sp1_RTP21198st1_B9_RTP21198_201120. The sequence continues at coordinate 13,813 of NZ_JBCOMI010000046.1, forward strand.
GTTCTTGGTGGTCGTAAGGGTGGCATGCCGGAAATGGTATTTGAGTACATTTTAAAGAATCATAATATTGATCCGGCGTCGGATCTGGAAATCGACCAGAGTATTGATTTTGGTTCCACTGCAGCTGCATTTACCGGCGACATGTCAGCAGATTTTACTGTTGAATTTGAGCCTTCTGCAACCGCCCTGGAAAAAGAAGGAAAAGGCTATGTAGTGGCTTCTCTGGGCGTGGATTCCGGCTATGTCCCCTATACCTCTTACAGTGCAAAGACCAGCTTTCTTAACGAAAACCCACAGATTATCCAGAGCTTCACAAACGCCCTTCAAAAAGGCATGGACTATGTACAAAGCCATTCCCCTGAGGAAATTGCGCAGGTGATTTCCCCTCAATTCCCGGAAACAGATATGGATACCCTTACCACAATTGTCAAGCGTTATTATGAGCAGGATACCTGGAAAGAGAATCTGATATTCGAAAAAGATAGTTTTGAACTTTTGCAGGATATTCTGGAGAGTGCAGGAGAATTATCTGACAGGGCAGATTGTGAAAACCTGGTTACAACTGCATTCGCTGAAGCTGCGATTTCTTAAAAAAGTTGCTATTTAATGTGCTGGTCGTTATTCCGGACGCATTTGGACAATGCGTCCCTCCTGAAGAACTTTTCAGCACATTAAATAGCAAATACCGTTCTCTATGCCTCCACCGCATTCACCGACTCCCGAATACAAGGAATACACTCCACAAAGCAATTTCCATTATCCAACTCCACTTCTTCTTTTGTCAGAATCCCAATAATGATCTGACAGGCTTTATAGCCAATATCATGAAGAGGAAGAGCCATGGTAGTAAGCGGCGGCTTTTCATAGCATGCCATTTCACGGTTATCATAGCCAGCCACAGCCACATCTTTCCCAGCATGAAGCCCAAGCTCTTCCAAACGGTCATAGGTTCCACCAGCCATGAAATCATTCATACAGAAAATAGCTGTTGCACCCTTTTCCAAAAGGATATCTGTGTTCTCATAACCACTCTGCCGATCCCAGTCACCATAAGTGACCATATCCGGATCATAGAGAATCCCTCCTTCGAACAAAGCCTTCTGGTAGCCCTCCAGACGGGACTGGGTATGAATACTCTCCTTCTTACCTGCGATAACACCAATTTTCCTGTGTCCTCTGGAAACAATATAACTGACCAGATCATGGGCACCTTTGATATCCTTCACCACTACAGATGGGATTTTCCCACTGCCAGTAAAGCCATAAGCAACTACCGTTGGAATGGGCAGATCCTCTGGGATAATATCGATCAGGCGCTCATGGGCAGCCACATAAATAATTCCTTCGACCTGCTTTGCCAGAAGCTTCTGGAACTCCTGACGTACAATTTCTTTGTGACGGTTATCACGGTAATAATTATCCTGGAATTTCTTATAAAGACGGAGATTTACAAGAAGAATCTGGTAATCAGCTTCCTCACAGTATTCCGTAATGCCGTCGATAATATCAGGAAGAGCAAAAACTGTCATATCTTCTGCAATAACACCGATACTTCTGGTGTTTTTGGTTTTCAGATTTTTGGCAACATAATTAGGCGTATAATTCATCTCGCGAATCACCTTCTCTACACGCTCCCTGGTGGCATCACCAACGCTGCCTTTATGATTTATAATATTGGAAACAGTCGCAACTGATACGTTACAGGCTTTTGCAATTTCTTTTATGGTCGGCATGGAACTTCTCCCTCCGGTTTTTTTATTAATTCTTTCTATCACAATCTTATCATATTTTATTCACAGCCACAATCGCCATCTCTACTCCCCTGCTCTTCTACTTTGTAATTTTTCAAAGGGCTGCAGCACCCTTCGCTCCACGGCCCTGTCCACACAGGCATATATCACCATCTGCGGAAAAGAAACGCCGATCGTAAGCAGCAGAAACAGAGAATATGGTGCCAGTGCCAGCAAAATTCCGCCGGCAATTACCACAGTGATTACGATCACCATACTCAGCTTCCATTCCAATACCATAATGAGAAATGTATTTTTCAGCAATACCCCCACGCCAAGGTCTAACATAGCGGACATTACAAAATAATATCCACCAATAAGTATGGCAAAGATCATTACACCAATCCCACACCCAATCAGCACATCATGGGTAGTTCCCTTGCCGAAATTTCCAGCAAGACTGAGCAGATAACAGGAATAGAATCCCAGAGCGCCGGTGAGCGCTCCCGCCGGAAGATTTTTCAGAATATCAGACTTAAATTCTTTCCAGTAATCCTCCAGGGAAAAACCATATCCTACCCGGTAAATCGCCGAAAGATAACGGTTCAGTGCTGACAGAGCTGCCGGAATCGTCACGATTGGAATACAGCACAAAAGGAACAGCACATTTGCCCCAACCAGTCTGCCGGCGTAATTCCAGAGTACATAACCAACTCTCTTCACACCGCCCTTTGGCGTCTCTTTCTCCTTATCATTATTTCCCTGATACCAGTCCATGAATCTTTTTGTCAGTCTCATATGCTTTTCCTCAAAATTACTGCCTGATTACAGCCTCTTCATACACCCCACAAAGCATTGTCTTAGAGCGTGTTTGAAAAAGAGGCTTTTTACATCCTCATTTTAAATTTCGTACAGGCAGGACCACCGCCCTGCCTGAAAATGTTAATATTGTTATAATTTAATTTTTCATACCAGTCAGCACAATTCCTTCCACAAAGCTCTTCTGCCCGAAGATATAAATCACAATACCAGGAAGGATTGTCATAAACGTGGCTGCCAGTGCCACCGGCCAGTTAGTTCCGAATGAGCCGGTAAAGTTGGTCAGCGCAATGGCAAAGGTAAATTTGCTCATGCTGTTAATGTAAATGATCTGCTGAAGCAGGTCGTTCCATATCTGGATGAACAGCATCATTCCAACTACAACTACCGCCGGTTTAATTGAAGGAACAAGAATTGTCCATAGGATTCTCATTCTTCCAGCCCCGTCAATGGAAGCCGCCTCATCAAGTTCCTTTGGAATCGTCATCAGAAACTGCCGGATCAGGAAAATGTTGAAAAAGCCACCACCTGTTAAGAACGGCAAGATCAACGGCCAATATGTATCACCCAGTCCCATTCCCTTTGTCCAGAAAATATACAGAGGAATCAAGGTTACCATTCCCGGAAGAAGAATCGTGCCAACACAGATGTTGAAGATCAGCTTTTTCCCGCGGAAACGAAGTCTTGCAAAGGCATATCCGCAAAAAATCGCAGTGATGGTACCAAAGGTAACTGCCGGAATGATAATGGTGAATGTGTTCTTAAAATAAGTCCAGTACTCAAAAGTCTCCAGCGCTTTGGAATAGTTTGACCAGAGCCACTCATGAGGAATAAAGGAAGGCGGATATTCATTCAATGCTGCCGTGCTCATCAGGGAAGAACGGAAAATCCACCAGATGGGAAGAAGTACCAATGCAGCCAGAATCAGTACAATGAAAAACGCCAGAACATTAAAGGCTTTTTCTTTTTTCTTTCTGCTTGCCATTTTTCCAGCCATTTCTCATTCCCCCTCTCCGAAAATCTGTTCTTTCTGCGTCTTAAAGAGTACTGCCGTAAAAATTCCAACCAGGATAAAGAAGATCACAGAATAAGCAGCTGCATATCCCAGTTTGTTTTTCTTAAATGCATAAAGATAAATAACATAGGACATAAACATGGACTTTTTTCCTGGGCCGCCATCTGTAAGAGCCAGCGCCGGGTTGATAACCTGCAGGTGTGTGATCAGGGCAGTCAGCACGTTGTAAAAAATAATCGGGGAAATGCTTGGAATGGTAACGTTCCAGAAGCGCTGCCATGCATTTGCACCATCAATTTCCGCTGCTTCCATGTAAACCCGCGGTACATTCTGAAGTCCTGCAAGGAAAACCACGATCAGGTTGCCGCTTGTCCAGATTGCAATTACTACCAGGGAAGGTACTACCTGACTCGGACTGTCCAGGAATCTCTGAGGTTTCAGTCCCACCATTCGAAGGACAAAGTTAAAAAGTCCGAAGTTACCTTCATATAACCATTGCCATCCTTTGTAAACACCGATTGCAGGCAAAAGGTATGGAATGAAGAAAACAGAACGGAATAATGTCCGTCCCCATATTTTCATATTCAAAAGCAGGGCTACCAGAAGAGAATAGATAATAGCGCCTACCACAGCCAGAAGAGCGTACAAAATTGTCGCTTTTATAGAATCTGCGAAATAAATATCTTTTGTAAAAATACGCTGGAAGTTCTCCAGACCTACAAACTCCGGTGAGGAAAGACCATTCCACTTAAATACGCTTAAAACAAATACTGCCAGTGTCGGCAGATAACTGATCAGACTTACTCCAAGGAATGCCGGTATCAGACAGAGATAAGCGGTCCTTTCTTCTTTTCTACCGGCCCTTGATGTCACTTTTATTTTGTTTTTCTTATTTGCTTTCATGCCCGCACCTCTTAAAAGGGAGCTGACCGGTATCTGTCAGTAATATGAAATAATATCCTTGGACAGTAACCGGTCAGTCCAGTTGCTTTTCCTATTTTTCAGCAGATTTTCACTGCTGCTTCATGTTACCTATTATCAGTAACTGTTTCGTTCACTATTTTGCTATAAAATAACCAGCTCTAGAGCCTGTATGAACAGCTCCGATCAGCCATTGTTCTCAGCAAAGATATCCTGAAGCTCTTCCAGGTTCTCGTTAATCGCTTCTTCCATGGTCTCCTCACCAGCCCATACGCTGGAGAATACAGAATCAAGTGTGGCGTTGAACTCTTCAGTTCCGTTTACATAATACCAGGAGGTAGATTGTGCGTTGTTCATAGCATAATCCACAACTGCGCTCTTGTACATGTCTTTATCCGGATAGTTCGGGTTGCTGATCCATTTATCTGTTTTCTCAGGATCTGTGTACCAGGAATCCAGGATCGGCATCCATGTTCCAGCCTCGATCAGGGACCAGGAATTCTCTTCCTGATAATACCATTTCAGCCATTCCATAGCTTCTTCCGGGTGCTCTGTTGTGGAGAATACCACGTTTGGTCCACCAGTACAGATAGTAACTTTTTCTTTCATGTAAGGCAGAACACCTACACCGTAATCAAAATCAGCGCTTGGTCCAAGGAAGGTGCCGACGTTCCATGCACCGTCTGTTGCCATAACCACCTTTTTGCTTCCAAGGGAGGATTCCAGAGCATTAGCAGCACTTGTTACAGGAGGTGCGCAGTGGTAAACGTCTGACAGATCTGCGATTCTCTGAAGTGCTTCTACCGTTTCCGGAGAGTCAATGGTGCATTCAGAGCCATCTTCGCTGTAATATCCGCCGCCATTGGATTTTGCCCATACTTCCAGCTGCCATGGCAGTGTGTTAATGGTACATCCGTAAATATCTACATTGTCCGGATCAAAATCAGGATCCAAAGCATTCTTTCCATTGATATCCAGAGTCAGCTTCTGTGCTGTCTGGACAAAAGTATCCCAATCCCATGCATCCTCAGCATCTGCCGGAGGAGTCACCTCTGAAGGATCGATTCCCTGCTTCTCACAAACCTCTTTCAGAAGATCGTTGTTGTACCAAAGGTTCAGAACTTCGTTTGCTGCAGAATATGCAACTGGTGTGCCGTCGTAACGGAATGTCAGACAATCCAGAGGTTTGGCATCGCCTTCACCATACATAGAGCTGATGTCTGCAAGAAGTCCGTTCTCTGCAAATTTCAGCACGCCGGCCTCACTCATAATACCGGTATCCGGAAGCTCACCAGCTGTAGCCATGGCATTCAGCTTGGTAACGTAGGTATCGTGATCGATCTTCACTACTTCTACTTCGATCTTGTCCTGTTCGCTGTTGAACTTATCAGCAACTGCCTGTGTAGCTGCTGTCTCAGTTTCATTTCCCCACTGTGCATATGTGATCTTTACTCTGTCACCATCTGCTGCAAAAACCGGAACTGCTGCTCCAACCATCATTGTACCTGCAAGTAAAATCCCCAATAACTGTTTTTTCTTCATACTACTTCTCCTTTTCTTAATCTTATTATAACGGCTTTGCCTGGCCGCTGTAAACATTTACTGTTTTAAAGTTAATCTGTAATACTGTCATATCCGCAGCTTGTGCCATACAAGCATTTCCCCCTGTCCCCGGTTGTTCCACATACAATACGGAACGGCCCGCAGAGAAACTTCTTCTTTTTCCAGCTCTACACTTCCGTACAACTGATTTTCGCCGTCTGCACCTTTGTTTCTTACACGTATTCCTTTATAGGAAAGAGTTGGAACATTTCCTACCAGTTCTTCTGCGGGAGCGTTTTCTTCTATCGAAGTGTTCTCTTCTACAAAAATCTCTGAAAGGAATCTGCCGTTTTCTTTTTCCTCCAGGCAATACACCAGCGGACCTTTCATCAGGGCTGTTTTTCCTGCATCTGCCCTCACCTGGTCATTGGCTCCCATCCATCTGGGAACCACATGGAAATCAATACTGATCCGTGTGTCTCCCGGTGAAATGCAAAGCCTCTGATAGCCTTTGTCAGGCTGCGTTTTTATGGAAATTCCATTCTGCACACATTCCCATTTCTCACTGTACCAGGGAATGCGGATGTTCAGGATTCCTGGTCCGGACGACTGCACCTGGAGCTGAACCTTTCCATCCTGCAAAAGCGTGGAATCCATTTTTATCTTCATACGGCTCTCTTTGATTTCTGTATCTGCTGTAGAGGAGATAAACTGGTTAATATAAACCCCTTCCTCATCTTCTGCGTATATGTACTGTCCCAAAGAAGCAAGGGTTCTTCCCACATTTGGCGGGCAACAGGCAACTCCAAACCATTTCTGCCTTACCGGTTTCACATGCTCCATGTAAGTGTGCTCTGTGCAAAATTCCGGAACCACCTCAAGTGGGTTTACATAAAAGTACCGGTCTCCTGCAATATTGATTCCTGCAATCACAGTGTTATACAACGCTTTCTCTACATAGTCATAATAAGAAGCATCTCCTGTGATGGCTGCCATTCTCTGCCCGAACATCATCACACCGATAGATGCGCAGGTTTCAGAATAGTTGGTACTGTTTGGAAGATCGTAATCTGTAGTAAACCGCTCGCGGAAGCCGCTGCTTCCGATTCCTCCTGTAATGTACATCCGCCGTGTCGTCATGTTCTCCCAAATTCTGCTGCAAGCTTCCATAAGCCCTGAATCGGCATCTTCTCCGGCCAGATCAGCCATTGCGGAGCACATATACATTTCCCTTACTGCATGTCCAACTGCCTCATCCTGCTCTACAGGAGGCTTGTGAGCCTGAGAATATTCCAGATCGTACCTCTCGAACTCCGGAAAAAATTCCGGATGTCCTCTTCCCGCAATTTCTGCCTGCAAATAATTAGGATTCCTGCCCCTCTCCTGGATAAAATACCTGGCCTGCTGAAGATAAATCTTCTTTCCGGTCTCCCGGTAAAGCTTCACCAGGGCCAGTTCAATTTCCTGATGTCCCGGATAACCTCGTTTCTGGCCTTTTCCTGTACCAAACACCCTGCATATGAGATCTGCATTTTTCTTTGCAATATTAAGGATTTTCTCCTTACCTGTAGCCTGGTAATAAGCAACAGCAGCTTCGATCATATGTCCGGCTGTGTACAATTCGTGGCCCTCCACCAGATTGGTCCACTTCTTCGCAGGGGCATTTACGGAAAAATAAGTATTCAGATATCCATCTGGTTCCTGTGCTTTCCCTATCAGATCAATAACCTGATCTGCCAGCTCTTCCAGATGCTCCCCACGGCCACCTGCTATGGTGTAGGCAACCGCTTCCAGCCATTTGTAAAGATCTGTGTCCTGGAAAACAACTCCTTTTCTCTCTCCCTTTTCTTCACCTGCGGCAATACGGAAATTATGGATACAATAGGTAGGCTCTGAATCTTCCAGCTGGTCATTGAGAATTTTCCACTGATGGGGAATGATCTTCTCGCTTACTTTATTCACATATTCCCCAAACAGACTGTCTGTGATCCGGATTCTCTTCAGATCCAACTGTTTCAAGTGTTTTTTCATATTTGCACCTGCCTTTGCCGATTTTGATTAATCGTTTAATCTTCTTTGTAAAAAATAAAAAACCGGATTAATTCCATGTTTTTCTTTTAGTTTACTGGTTTCTCGTTAATCGTTTTACTTATCTTTAAACTGATAGTAGCACGTCAAATGGATTTTGTAAATACTATTTATTTTTTTCAGCTTTTCTTATAGATTATATACTTGATTTTTATGGATTATCACTATATTTTTCGTCTAATTAAACGTTTTTCTATATTATTTTCTCTCTATAATACATTTTATGACATACAACCTTTCAAATAACGTACAAGTTTATTTTGTTACTGTTCGCTCCGTTCGCAGTAACGCGCTTTGCGAAGCACAGAAAGACGAACCTTCTTGTGACAAGCACAAGAAGTAGCGTTTGCTGCGCAAACTTAATTCTCGGGTTTTCTGTGAACTTTGTTCACAAAAAACGCCTCGCGGAACGTTACCAGTGAACAGTGACTTTATTTTTCAAACATTCTCTGGTTCTGTCAGACAATTTCTGCTATAATGTAAGTAATTATGATACCAGTGTCAACAGGTCAAAAAGCTGTTCGTGCTTGCACAATAAGGCTTTTGAACTTGGATGAGAAAGCAGCGATTTACGCAGTAAATCAGCGGATTTCGAATATTTGAAGGATTGCGGGAGCAGCGCAGCTGCGTAGCAATCCGGGTATCAAATGAGTGCCAAAAGACCTTTTGACACTCATTTCATTAATTATAGTTTCTTTCAATAATGTTATTGAAAAATTAGCCAGCAACTTATTTTCAGGAGGTACGAATGAAATTAAATTCAAAATGTATGGCCTGTCAGATACGCAAACAGGAAGCAAAAATTCGTCATTTTAACGACGAAGACAGAAAAAAACAATATATGGAAGCAATCCGCCAGCGTTTTGAACATCCAAAGGATGACGACTGCGTTCCAAGCATCTCCACAGAACTGAAGAAATTCTACTGTTCCTTCTGGGGCGTTCCTATGGAAGATTTCACCCGGATCAACAAAGAATATGACCAGCTTATGCTGGATTTGGAAGCTGAGCTTCGTTCCACTATCCGTTATTCAGAAGATCCCTTAAAAGCCGCACTTATTTATGCCCGCACCGGCAACTATATCGACTTTGCGGCGCTTCCGGAAGTCAGCAAGGAAACTGCACTTTCTCTTATTAAAAGTGAAAACAAGGATGATCTTGACGAACAGGAATATCGTCAATTCTGCCAGGATATGAAAAAGGCAGAGAATGTTGTATATATTACCGATAACTGCGGTGAGATCGTTCTGGACAAAATTGCCATCCAGATTCTGAAAAAGATATTTCCAAATATACGGATCACAGCATTAGTACGCGGACTGCCCGCTGGAAATGACGCAACCATGGAGGACGCTGAATTTTGCGGTCTTACTGATGTTGTGCCTGTACTTGGAAACGGAAACGACGTAGGCGGTACCTGGCTTCACGGGATCAGTACCCACGCCAGAGAACTTCTATATAATGCTGACGTGATCATTGCCAAAGGTCAGGGAAATTACGAGACTCTGCATGGCTGCGGACTGAACATCTACTACCTGTTTTTGTGCAAATGCGACTGGTTTCAACAGCTTTTTCATGCAAAATTACTACAAGGAATGTTCATAAATGAGAAGCGAGCGCCAAAGGCTACTGCTTTTTCGTCAGATTGACAAGAAACTGTTTAAAAGTTTGTACGATTCTGCCCTAGCCCTTTTGGGTGGTTTTCGCTATACTAACATCAGATGAAAAAAGCATCGAAACAATTTTGATTATAATAATTAATTGAGAAATTTGGAGGAAAAATCATGGCAAGCTTATCATTACAGCACATTAACAAAACTTACCCGAATGGTTTCCAGGCAGTTAAAGATTTCAACCTTGAAATCGAAGACAAAGAGTTCATCATCTTCGTTGGACCATCCGGATGTGGAAAATCTACAACACTTCGTATGATCGCAGGTCTTGAGGAGATCAGCGGTGGTACATTAAAGATCGGTGACAAGGTTATGAACGATGTAGAGCCGAAAGACCGTGATATCGCAATGGTTTTCCAGAACTACGCTCTGTATCCTCATATGACAGTATATGATAACATGGCATTTGGTCTGAAACTTCGTAAAGTTCCGAAAGATCAGATTGACAAAGCTGTTAGAGAAGCAGCCAGAATCCTTGACCTTGAGAAACTTCTTGATCGTAAACCGAAGGCTCTTTCCGGTGGACAGAGACAGCGTGTTGCTATGGGACGTGCTATCGTTCGTAATCCTAAGGTATTCCTTATGGATGAGCCTCTTTCCAACCTGGATGCTAAGCTTCGTGTTCAGATGCGTATCGAGATTTCCAAGATCCATCAGAGACTGGGCGCAACAATCATCTATGTAACACATGACCAGACAGAGGCTATGACCCTTGGTACCAGAATCGTTGTTATGAAAGATGGTGTTGTTCAGCAGGTTGATACACCACAGCACCTTTATGAGCAGCCAGGCAACCTGTTCGTTGCAGGATTCATGGGATCCCCGCAGATGAACTTCCTTGACGCTCAGATTGCTGAAAAAGGCGGCGACCTTATTGCTAAAGTTGGTGAGTATGACATTGTTATCCCGGCAGCGAAAGCGAAAGTGCTGAAAGACGGCGGTTATGTTGGCAAGACAGTTGTTCTTGGTATCCGTCCAGAGGATATTCATGATTCCCAGATGTTCATCGAAGCTTCTCCAAGCGTTCCAATGACATCTACAGTTAAAGTTTATGAGCTTCTTGGTGCTGAAGTATTCCTGTACTTCGATGTAAACGGAACTCAGGTTACAGCACGAGTTGATCCTCGTACAAACTCCAAGACAGGCGATACAATCAAATTCGCATTCGATATGGAGAAATCTCACTTCTTCGATAAAGAGACAGAGCTTACTATCTGCAACTAATATTTAGAAGGATGAATTTAGTTAGGCCTCAGGGGTTTTCCCCTGGGGCTTTTTTGTGGTATACTATGAGCACTTAATGAGCGTAAGCCCACAGGTGCAGTGCGAATTTAGTGCGAATGCACACCCGGACACTTAGCAAGTCCAAGCCACAGACGCCGGACGCGCTTCGTGTGTACGCACACCTTGAGCAAACTTTATTACTTTTCTACTAAAGGAGCACACCTATGAAATTACTTCAGATTCTCCAGAAATGTCTGGAAGACTGGAAGAATATCAGTCATCTGGATTTCTGCCTTGTAAATTTAGATAACACTATTTATATCAGCACCTGCGACAGAGCCCTTCCATCTGAAGAGAAGCTGGAAGAATTTAAGGAAGATGAGGCGCTGTGTATTTCCAATATGAACTGCCGACTGTATAAAGTGACAGAGAGTCACCAGCTTCAGTATATCCTGATTGTATGGGGAAATTCAGAGGCCGCTTCCACCATCGGGGAACTGGCTGTCTGCCAGATTGAGAGCCTGCTTACCGCTTACATGGAAAAGAGCGACAAAAACGTATTTATGCAGAATCTTCTCCTTGGCTCCTATTCTGAGGTAGACGCTTTTAACCGTGCGAAAAAGCTTCATATTACAACCACTGTACGGCGTGCTGTTTTCCTGGTGGAGACCAAACAGAGCAAGGACGAAAATGCCCTAGCTACCATCCGTAATATTTTTGCAGCTAAGACAAGAGATTTTATTACTGCTATCGACGATTCCGGAATTATTATTCTCCGTGAGCTCCAGCCTTCTGAGGATTATTCCGATCTGGATGATATTGCCCATATGCTGGTGGACATGCTGAATACAGAGGCCATGACTTCCGCCTGGGTTTCCTACAGCAATATTGCAGATGACCTGAAGCAGCTCCCGGATGCTTACAAGGAAGCACGTACTGCCTTAGAAGTGGGCAAGATTTTCTATACTGGCAAGAATGTGTTTGGATATAACCGTCTTGGAATCGGTCGCCTGATCTATCAGCTGCCGGTGGAGATCTGCGAGATGTTTATCGATGAGTTTTTCAAAGAAGAAACTCTGGATTCTATTGATGACGAAACACTCGCTACCATCCGCACCTTCTTCGAAAACAACCTGAATCTTTCCGAAACCTCCAGACAGCTTTACGTACACCGAAATACACTGGTGTACCGCTTCGAAAAGCTGCAGAAAAAATTCGGGCTGGATATCCGAACCTTTGAGGATGCGTTAACGTTTAAGTTAGCGATGATGGTGGTGAATTATATTAAGTATAAGAAAGCAGAATAAAATTCCCCCTCTTAAACAATCATTTTTAACTTAACAATTTCTCTTTTAGTGGCTTTTTCAATTTGCCGACTCTGTTCTTCTGTCAGCTGCTGATTCCTATTCAAAGTAACTGTCTTGATCAAAGTAAATGCTACTTTCTTGAAAGACTGTCCATAGAGCAGAAAGGAGATTCTGGGAAACCTGAAATTGCTCTATGGTCAGATCTATTTTCTTTATTATACATGTTAAAGTGGATTTTAAATCACACGTTTATTGTAAAGTGTAAAAATAAATTCCTGATTATGTGGCATTTTTTACTTATATTCTTCTTCATCCTTCGCCCACTCAAACGTACACTTCACAGCCTTCTTCCACCCTTTCAGCTTCTTCTTACGCTCCTCTTCTGTCATCTGTGGGGTGAACTGACGGCCGATCTGCCAGTTGCTTTTTACTTCGGAGGCGTCTTTCCAGAAGCCGGTGGCGAGACCAGCCAGATAGGAAGCACCGAGGGCGGTGGTTTCGATGCAGCTTGGACGGACCACCTGAGTGTCGAGAAGGTCAGCCTGGAACTGCATGAGGAAGTTATTGGCGCTGGCGCCACCGTCTACGCGGAGAGCGCTGAGATCAATGCCAGAATCCTTCTCCATGGCTTCCAGAACGTCGTGTACCTGATAGGCCAGGGACTCTACCGTGGCACGCACCAGATGAGCTTTTCCTGCGCCTCTGGTAAGACCAAGGATAGCGCCTCTTGCATACTGATCCCAGTATGGTGCACCGAGACCTGTGAACGCAGGAACCACGTATACGCCGTTTGTGTCCGGCACTGACAGACAATATTTCTCAGAATCCGGGGAACTCTCCAGAATTCCCACTTCGTCTCTCAGCCACTGAATAGCAGCACCTGCCACGAAAACACTTCCCTCCAGGGCATATCCCGGTGTTCCGTCTGCTTTCACTGCAATGGTGGTAAGAAGTCCGTTCTTTGACTCTACTGCCTTATCTCCTGTATGCATAAGCATAAAGCAGCCGGTACCATATGTATTCTTTACATCACCTGACTCAAAGCAACACTGTCCGAAAAGAGCTGCCTGCTGGTCTCCTGCCGCCCCGGCAATTGGGATTCTGCCCCCGATCAGGTTCTCATTGGTATAACCATAAATACAACTGCTTGGCTTCACTTCCGGCAGCATGCACTCTGGGATATCCAGGTATTCCAGAATCTCTTTATCCCATTTTCTCTCATGGATGTCAAAAAGCATGGTTCTGGAAGCGTTGGTGTAATCCGTCACATGAACTTTCCCTTTTGTCAATTTCCAGATCAGCCAGGTATCTACTGTTCCAAAGAGAAGTTCCCCATTCTTCGCACGCTCTCTGGCACTTTCTACATGATCCAGGATCCATTTCAGTTTCGTTCCGGAAAAATAGGCGTCCGGAATCAGACCGGTTTTCTTTCGAACCAACTCTGACATGCCGTCTTTTTCCATCTTCTCAATCATATTAGCTGTTCTGCGGCACTGCCATACAATTGCCGGATAAACCGGCTCTCCTGTCTTCTTATCCCACACAATCGTAGTCTCTCGCTGATTCGTGATTCCGATAGCGTGAATATCCTCTGCATCTACACTGATCTTACTCATGGCTTCTGTAGCCACTGAAATCTGGGAGGACCAGATTTCCTTCGGATCATGTTCCACCCAGCCTGGCTTCGGGTAATACTGTTTGTACTCTTTCTGTGCTACGCTGCACATATTTCCCTTTTTATCAAATAAAATACATCTGGAACTGGTAGTTCCCTGGTCCAATGCCATTATATATTTTCCCATAGTACACCTCGTTTACTTTGCTTGAATTATTTATATTATAGCCTATTTTCACATACAAGAAAATACCTTAACTTGCTATTTAGTGTGTTGGTCGTTATTCCGGACGCGATTTCACAATGTATATTCACCGCCGCGCGTCGCAACGTTCCGGCAAGCTAAT
>NZ_JBCOMI010000047.1:0-25368 GCF_040924245.1 Ruminococcus sp. J1101004sp1_RTP21198st1_B9_RTP21198_201120
AACGAAAGGGCAGTTTTTATCAGAACTCAAGGCTGCTTTTTCGTTTACACCAACTCCGATTGTTTCCTTAACAGTTTAAATATATTGCGTACCGCAAGGTACATGTGTCCAAGCGTAAGATACCCAGGAACCGTAAGGTTTCCGGGGTTTTTCTGTTATGTGTATATTGAAATAGTACTTTAGAACGGATTATGGTAGAATAAGGTAAAAATAGAGGTGATTTAATTGGAACAGGTACTCAAGTATATTCGGGAAAAATATAATCCGCTATCTATTATTCTTTATGGCTCCTACGCGGATGGAACCAACAATTTGAACAGCGATTTTGATGCGTTAGTCATTGTGGCTGACCATGAACAATTTCACGATACGTCCATTGTGGATGGAGTTCCATTAGATGTATTTGTGTATCCTTTGGCATATTTTAATGAAGAGTATGAGTGCGAGGATTTTGTGCAAATTCATGATGGACGTATTATTACAGATTATAATGGGATTGGAAAAAGGCTACAAGCGAAGATTCAAGCCTATTTATGGGACCGTTCGGTAAAATCCAGCGAAGAGATCCAGGCGGGCGTTGACTGGTGTGTAAAAATGTTTGAGCGCGCAAAACGAGGCGACTGTGAAGGGATGTTTCGCTGGCATTGGGTGTTGATCGACAGTTTGGAGATCTTTTGTGATATTAAGCAACATCCCTATTTTGGACCGAAAAAGACCTTAAAGTGGATGGAAGAAATCTATCCGGAATCTTTTTACTGCTATAAAAGAGCCCTTCAAAACCTTCAGATGGATTGTTTGGAGGAGTGGGTTGTACATATTAAAAACATCAATGAAATGATGTACAAGAGAGCTTGAGAAAATATAGAACAATTGGAAATTAAGAAGGGGCATATAGATGAAATTAGCAGATTTAGCATCCGGTCCTGACTGGGGAGTATGGATTGTTTTTGTGATATTTGCGGTACTTTCTATAGTTTTACTTTCTGGACACGGGAGTTGGGTTATTTCTGGATATAATACAGCTTCAAAAGAAGAAAAGGAAAAATATGATGAAAAGAAGTTATGCAGAACAATGGGAATTGGAATGTCTATTATATCAATTCTTATATTAATTATGGGGTTGTTTGAAAGTGTTCTGCCTGCATTTTTTGTATATATTGCAGTGGGAATTATTGTGGTTGATGTTGTGGTTATTATCATTTTGGGAAACACGCTATGCAGACAGGAATAACTTTGGATTTTTATATTGATTAAATCGAGATTTAGAGGGATATAGACAGATAAAATAAATGTGATCGAGATATTGTGATATTTATTAATAATGTGTAGATGAAGAAATTTCGATAGAATAAATTTGTTCAGATAATGTAATAATTAAGAAACGTTTTGGTTGGCGGAGGAGAGAATGAATCTGATTGAAGAATTAAAAAATTATTGTGCTATAAATAATCCAGTTGGTGCACTAATGCTGTCCGGAGAGTGGGGATGTGGTAAAACATATCTTATTAAAACAAAATTTATTCCATTAGTGAAAGATACATATGTTTTTGTGTGTGTTAGTCTATTTGGTATAGATTCTTTAGACAAATTAAGAGTTGAGGTAAAGAAAAAATGGTTGGAGAAAGCAAGTGAATTTGATAAGCTAAATGGAACAAAGTTTTCAAAGGTTGCAGATTCTTATAGAAAAATATATGGTACAATCAAGGAGCGTTTGCCTGAAAATTGGCAAAAAAAAGGAGAAGTAGTTTCTTCTATTATGGATTTGGTTAATTTTGTTCCTATAAGTAATAGAATGTATGGAATGAATGAAATGCATGAAATGCATGAAAAAAAGGTTATACTTGTTTTTGATGATTTGGAGAGAACTAATATTCCATGCGCAGACCTTCTGGGTTGCATTAATGATTATTGTGAAAATCAGAACTTTAATACAATTATTGTTGCAAATGAAGAAAAAATAAAAGATGGACCGGATAATGCATTATCATATCGTGAAATTAAAGAAAAAATAGTGCAAAGAGTTATTCCGTTTGTTCCTAATTATGAAGATGTTGTCTCTAATTCTATAGAATTGATGTCTTGTGGGATAGAATATAAGGGACTTCTCAGAAAAAATAAGGAATCATTGAGTAAAATCTTGTCAGGAGATTTCAATGATAATGCGATTATTGAACAGTATAAGGCTGAAAATTACAAGCTTGGTAGGAACAAGAAAAGAGAAGAATATGAAAAAGAAGAGGAAAAACTTCGAAAACTGTTAGGACAAAGATCGCATAATATACGAAGTTTTAAATGTGCTATTCAAGATTTTGAGCGTGTATATAATAAGCTGGTTGAAGGGGGCATTCAGGACTGCAGTAACTGGCTTCTTTCCTTTACATGTCTTATGATGACGAATAAAGCAGGCTTAATTCGGGAAATTCCAAGATATGGGAATTGGTTTCTGTATCTTGATGTCGAAAATCTTTATCCTGAAGTATTTGACTCTAATTTTATTTTGAATGGATTCGCAGAGTGGATTATTCATGGGGAGTGGAATGATGAAGCCATTTCGAAAGAGATACAGTTATTTTTGAAAAAAGAGAAAGCGGTTACCCCACTTGAAATTCTTAGAACATATAATTTACCTGAAGTTGATGAAGAAATAATTGATGAAGGATTTAAAGATTTATTAGTAGAAGTATATGCAGGAAATTTGTCGTTAGATGAGTATATCCTATTCCTTTATAATTGTTGCTATTCTAGAAGGTATGATCTTGATTTACCTACAATAGATTGGGAAAAGGTGAGAGAGGGTATTAGAAAGCAAATAAAATATTTAGTTGAATCTGATGAAAAAGATAGCCATTCTCACAGAATGATTGGAGATGACAGTAAAGAGCATTTCACAGAAGATGAGTGGTCAGCATACCAGATTATAAAAGAATTTAGAGATAATAATGTGTGGATTTATGAAAAAAATCAAAAGCTCTATATTGATTTGATTAGTTCAGATTTGGATGTTGCATTTAGAGACTTGAGCAATAAAAGATACAATAAATTTTCTCTTGAGATGGAAGCTGCAACAATTAATGCATTTAAGAATGCTGATAATATGGATAAAAAACATTTTTCCGGGTGGTTTGTGGGAATTTGGGGACAGTACAGTCATTTACCAGAAATTGATGGGCAAGTTACAACGGCATCACTCAAAAAGTTAAGAGATGATTTGAATTCTGTAATGCAGGAATATAAAGAAAAAAGCAAGAATATTGCAGCTGGACATGCGCAAAATTTTATTAAAAAACTGGATACCATTATAATAGACGAAAGTGAGGATACACTGGTAGAACAGTAACTATTTCAGCAACAATTGGAAAGAAGGAGAATCTGGTCTGGATAAAATAGAATTGGTAATGGGAGGAATTATGAAAAAAACGGCGGTATTAATATACGATTCATTTTGCAATTTTGAGTTTAGTGTAGCATTAGAGATACTTGCTATGGCAGAAAAAGAGATAGTAGTATTTGCTAAATCAAAGTCAATTGTGAAAAGCGAAGAGGGATTAGAGGTAATGCCTAATAAATCAATAGATGAATTAGTGATTGCTGATTATGACAGCTTAATTTTGCCCGGAGCAATGGACATAAGAGAAGCAATTGAAGACGATGAAGTAATTGATTTTATTCGAAAATTTGATGGAAAAGTGATTGGCGCAATTTCAATTGCTCCAATTATGCTTGTTAAAGCAGGAATGTTAAAGGGAAAACCATTTATGGCAGGAGTAAATAAAGATGAAATTATGGAAGAGGGTTTTTCCGAAGCTGATTTGGAAAAAATGATTGGATGGGATGATAATTTAGCAAATCCAATAAAAGAAGGATATGTGATTACAGATAAAATAATAACGTCGGTTTCATATAATTTTGTTAAATGGGGATTAGCTTTTGCAAAAATATTAGATATTGAAGTTCCGCCAGCTACGTTTGGTATTTAATGGGGAATCAATTTCTGTGTTGTTGGTTACAGAGAGAATAGTAGCCTTTCTGTTAAAAATTTATGTGTAAATATGAAAAATGGTTGCGGTTCAAGATTTTAGAAAAAAAGTGTAAACAATATCTAAAATAAATTTTTTAATAAATTATATTGTGTACAGTACGCTACATGTGTCTAGGCGTAGGATATTCCAGAACTATGAGTTAAAGACATATCGAAAGAGACAATGGAGTAAGGTAAATGAAGTTCCAAAGAGCAAGTGAAGCAGATTTTCGCATTATCCAGAAAATTTTATTGGGATGTGATCGAGGATATTCATAGAAACAATGTGAATAATGAAAACCTCGGATGGGAAAAAGGTGTTTATCCATCGGACGATTTTATTCAGAACAGCCTTACGAAGGGTGAACTCTATACTTTGACAGAGAAAGATACTCTATATGCTTGTGTGATCCTGAACAGCGAGCACAATGAGGGCTATGATAAGTGCACATGGAGCATCACCTGTGATTCCAGCCAAGTCCTGACTCCCCATGCCCTTGCTGTTAACCCAGCGTTTCAGGGAAAAGGCATTGGAAAAATTGTGGTAAAGAATATATTGGATATTGCAAAGGCTGAGCATAAGAAGGCGGTACGGCTTGATGTTCTTGGCGCATGCAAAGCTGCGGAATGTCTCTATACAAGTTGTGGGTTCCAATTTGTCGAGGCAAAACAAATGTTTTACGAAGATACTGGGTGGACAGAGTACAAAATGTTTGAATTGAACCTATAAATCGGGCTTGACTGAGCTGAAAGAAAGGGATATTTCTTGTCTAATGAATGATAAAACAATGGATCTATATGAATATGGAAGCAGTCAGGCACCTGTTGTTCTGATTCAGATGGTGGGAGAGCATGATCTTCCGGGGATAGAACGGGAGATTACGGAAATCCAGAGATTAACAGATATTGATTTCCAGTTAATAGCAGCGAAAGTGAATAACTGGAATCAGGATTTGTCCCCTTGGAATGCTGCAGCAGTATTCGGAAAAGAAGAATTTGGCAATGGTGCAAAAAATACCTTGAAAGTAGTTGAAAAGTTATGTGTAGGTACGAATAAATACTATTGTATTGGTGGATATTCCATGGCAGGATTATTTGCTCTGTGGGCAGCAAGTCAGACAGATCGTTTTGCTGGTATTGCAGCAGCCTCTCCCTCCATCTGGTTTCCAGGCTTTTTAGAATACCTGAAACGGCAGAAGATACAAGGTGACTGTATTTATCTGAGTCTTGGAGATAAAGAGGAAAAGACCAGAAATTCTGCAATGGCACAAGTTGGCAATTGCATACGGCAGGCATATGCATGGCTGAATGAAGAAGGAATACGCTGCACACTGGAGTGGAATACAGGAGGTCATTTTAAAGACACAGACCTGCGGACTGCAAAAGCTTTTGCCTGGGTAATGGAAAATTTGAGGAGATAATTTTCACCCTTCCCCCCTTAAAACCGCTATGTAAAACAATTTTGACAACCAAAACCCCCTTTTGTAAAAGCTGTTTGATAGGCATTAGAAGTGCAATGTGGCAGGATGTTCCCGAAAGGAGAAATGCAACTATGGAAATTGGGAAAAAACTGAAGGCTGCTCGTATGAAATCTGGAATTATGGAGGCGTGGCAGTGCATAAAACTATATTGATTGAAGAAATTACCATTGAAAATGTAACAGAAAAAATAAATGAAAAAGTACAAGAAATGGAAAAAGACGGTTATCAGATTAAAACAATGTCCTTTTGGGGAACTGATAAAGTTGTGCTGATTTTCAAAAAAGGGCTAAAAGGAAGTTTTCTATAACTTTTAGTTGATATTTCACATATTTTAGGAAATTTAATAACTGTTATATTTGATTATCAAATTCTTCGCAAACCCTTGAAAATACTAAGTTTGTAGCAAGTGAACTTTCCCTTACTCTTTCCCTTGTGTTACATTTTCCCATTGCTTTTCATGAACCTTAATATGGGAAAAATTAAGGGAAAGAAAATTTCATAACACAATATAACATATAACAATAACGACATGGTGAACTGATTGAAATGTTTTCGATATTTAACTCTGTAACTGATTATCAAAAGAAAATGGAGATAAGATACGATGAGAACAATTTATGCAGAATATAATATAAACCACGATAGTATTGATGTTTACACAAGTGCTGGATATATGCTTCGCATTGATTGCTGGGAAGCTGAAAAAAATTTAAAAACCACATATGGATCAGAATGTGCGCTTACTTCATTGGCTGTGGATGAGCCTTTGGAATATGCAAGATTATATCTTGATGGCAATTTACAGATGTGGGTGGATACAGAAGATTCATTAGAACTTTATTAAGCAAGAAGTGAGATAGTGTTGTAGGGAGTTTCCTGTAGTTAAAGATACCACACCCGATATGATGAACCCACGCTTATACACTACCAGCTATGATAAAAGAAAGGACAGCAATTTGACACTGCTGTCCTTTCTTTTATAAAATTGCAGTACACAGAAAAAAGCTGTAAAATGAAAAATATATTTGTCCTTGTAACAATTCTCGGACATTTGCCTGTTATACTATCTGCAAAAAGAAAAGGAAGTGATAATATGAAGCATATTTTAATTGTCGAAGATGATAATCTTTTGAATAAAACGCTTACTTATAATTTGGAATTGGACGGTTACACAATAACTTCTGTTCTGAATGCAAGGACAGCCGCTGAATCATTAAAAACAAACATTTTTGATTTGGTATTGCTGGATATAAATTTACCAGACGGAAATGGTTATGACCTATGCCGTCTTATCAAGCCAGAGCATCCTGATACAGTAGTTATATTTCTAACTGCCAACGATCAGGAAAGCAATCAGATACGGGGATATGAAGCTGGTGCAGTGGATTATATCACGAAACCTTTTTCGATTAGTGCTTTGCAGCGAAAAATCAAAGCCATGTTCGCTATGTTGGAGCATCACAAACCAGCTAAGGATATTTACGAGGATGGTAGCTTGTTTCTGGATTTTTCGGAACAATTTGCAAGTTTGAACGGGAAACCATTAGCACTTTCTGCGATGGAATATAAAATGTTGAACCTATTTCTTAAAAATCCGAAGCAGGTACTTACTCGCCAACAATTTTTAGAAAAACTGTGGGATGTTGATGAAAAATATGTAGATGAACATACCCTTACTACTTCTATCAGCCGTATTCGCAGTAAGATTGAAGCGGATGGCGACACATATATCAAAACGGTTTATGGTATGGGGTATCAATGGACAGGAGGCGAAAAGAAATGAATCTGAATAACCTTTCTGCTAAGAAAATTTGTAGACTGGTTAGTGCTGGCATGGTTTTCTCTATGCTGGTAATTACCGGTATTTTCGGCGGTATAATGCAGGATATACGAATTTTTATAGTGGGTGGAACATTGACACTCTGTGCGTTTTTCTGGATTTGGCTATTGGTGCTGATTTTTGGAAAACGCCTTTCTCATTTTACTTCTAATTTGTGCCGGACGCTGGACAACATGATTGATGGAAACGAGGAATTACAAAAGTCAAATGATAGTGAAACTCTTTTTGCCCGTATCAACCACCGCTTAATTCGGTTGTATGAGATTATGCAGAAAAACCGGCACAAGGTAGACATGGAACGACAGGAGCTTCAAATGCTGATTTCTGATATTTCACATCAAGTTAAAACGCCTGTCAGCAATTTGCAAATGGTAACGGACACACTTTTAACAAAGCCTGTTTCAGAAGAAGAACGGATGGACTTTTTACAAGGCATACGTAGTCAGACTGATAAACTGGATTTTCTGTTCCAAGCACTGGTTAAAACGTCCCGGTTGGAAACCGGAGCAATACGATTAGAAAAGAAAGACAGCAGCTTATTCCATACGCTTGCACAAGCCATGAGCAGTATTGTATATGCCGCAGAGAAAAAAGAAATTGCTGTATCCGTGGATTGCCCGGAAAATTTGATAATCTCCCATGACAGCAAGTGGACAAGCGAAGCCCTTTTCAATCTGCTGGACAATGCAGTAAAATACACTCCGTCAGGTGGAAAGATTTCTGTATCAGTGGTTCAGTGGGAAATGTACGTAGAGGTCAAAGTGACCGACACCGGCAAGGGCATTTCAGAAAGCAATCAGGCTGCCATCTTCCGGCGCTTCTATCGTGAGGAAGAAGTACACGATCAACAGGGTGTGGGAATAGGTTTGTATTTGGCTCGTGAGATTGTAACAAGGCAAGGGGGCTATATCAAGGTTGTTTCAGAGCTGAGGCAAGGCTCAGAATTTTCTATTATGCTTCCTGTAAGGTAAGATATAACCACTTTTTTTGAAATGTCCGAGCGTTGTAACATTTCACTCTGATTTTCGATAAAAATTTTTTCTATCTCGGACATTTGTGTAACATTTGTGGTTTACAATGGCTTTATCAACAGATAGAAAGCCTTGAAAGGAGCATTTGAATATGAGCATTTTACAAACAATCGACTTAAAGAAGTATTACGGCACAGAACCAAATATTACTCGTGCCCTTAATGGTGTAAATTTTACTGTGGAACAGGGAGAATTTGTTGCCGTAGTTGGAACTTCCGGCAGCGGTAAGTCTACATTGCTTCACATGATGGGAGGACTTGATACCCCCACTTCCGGCAGCGTGATTGTACGGGGAGAAGAACTCGCAAAAAAGAATGATGATGAATTGACAATTTTCCGCCGTCGTAACATCGGATTTATCTTCCAAAATTATAATCTGGTTCCGATTTTGAATGTATATGAAAATATCGTCCTGCCTGTGGAACTGGATGGCGATACAGTAGACCAGAAATTTATGGACGAAGTTGTGTATATGTTGGCTTTAGAAGATAAACTGGAAAATATGCCGAACAATCTTTCAGGCGGTCAACAGCAACGTGTAGCGATTGCACGAGCTTTAATTACGAAGCCTGCGATTATCCTTGCTGATGAACCGACCGGAAATCTTGATAGCAAGACCAGTGCAGATGTGTTAGGGCTTTTGAAGCATACCAGCGGAGAATTTAATCAGACCATTGTAATGATTACTCACAACAACGAGATCGCTCAACTCGCAGACCGCATTGTACGGATTGAAGATGGTAAAATTGTTGGCTAAAGGAGGTGGGAATTATGAATTATCCTTTTGAAAATGATACCAGTGCAGTAATTAAAAAATTAGCACGAAAAAGTGTGCGTTTTGATAAGAAGAAAAACTTATTTTGCCTTTCGGCAATTATTGTAGCCGTTGCTATGATAATGATGTCGTTGCTCACAGTGCAAAATATCATTTATCAAAATCAGAAAGAAATCGAAGGATTACATCAAGGGATTTTCTTTGACATTACGCAGGACAGTAAAGAAAAGTTGTTAGCAAACGAAGAAGTAAAAAGTGTAGGACTTTCCTGTAATATCAAAACAGTGAAAGAAAATTCTAAAGAACTGTCTCTGATTTATTATGATGATGACATGCTTAGTTTGATTCCTGCCTTTGACGGAAAATATCCAGAGAAAGCAAGTGAAATTGCTGTTACAGATGCCTTTTTTGCCAGTGAAAATAAGTCTCCGGAAATCAACGCCATAGTTCAGTTGAATCTGGATGGTACTTTGAAGAATTATACTATTGTTGGTATTTATCATGATAAAACTTCTACCGCTTATCCTGTTTTTGTTTCACTTGAAAAATGCCGGGAATTACGTGGAAATAACCTGCTTAATGGATATGTTTGGCTTGAAAATGCAGATACCCTTACAAAAGACGAAGCAACAGAAATATTATCTCAAATTTCAGAGGAGACTGGACTGAATAATTGGACAGTCAGCAGTTACTATGATTATGTAAATACAACTTTGTCCTTCAGTAATTATGCGGTATATGGTGTAGTTGCTGCCATTTTGTTTTTAGCTGCCGCACTTGTAATTTACAGCATTTTCTATATTTCGGTTGGACAAAAAGTTGCTGAGTTCGGACAGCTTCGGACAATAGGGGCAAGTAAAAAGCAAATTTATAAAATAGTTCTTAAACAGGGTTATATGCTTGCAGTTCCGGGGATTTTAATTGGTAGTATCATGGGAACGATCATCAGCTATTGTCTGCAATCAAAAGGCTGGTCAGTATTTGCATTTATTGTTTCTCTATGTGGCGCATGCCTTTTTGGAATACTGCTTGTTTATATTAGTGTTCGTAAACCAGCAAAAATTGCAGCGAATACTTCTCCAATTTCCGCCCTGAAAAATCCAGTGGGAATTGTAAATTACCGCACTCACAAAAGACATCGTATTACGCCTGTATATTTAGCGAAAATCAGCTTTTCCAGAAACAGAAAAAAATCTCTATTGACCATTTTATCATTGGGACTGTGCGGAGTTATATTTTTCCTTGCAGCAAGTTATCAGAGTTCTTTTAATGCCGAGAGTATGGCTCGTTATTGGGATATGAAGTACGGAGATTTCAAAATCAGCATTGATTTAGAAAACGAAAGTGAAAATTTGGATGCTCTCTTGCAGAAAGAATATTTTTCTGATTATGTAAAGCGTGTTGGAGATATAGAGGGAGTTAGCAATATATTTACTTATGCTACCGTACCAGTTGATTTCTCAACAGACAATGATATTTCAGATAGCACCTTGATGCTCGGCTATAATGAAAAGGATTTGGCGTCGCTAAATGCAGCGGTTTTGTCTGGAAATATTACTGATGATACAGAATTAGTTGTAAGTGATCCCGAACGTATTTATGATGTTTACCATTGGAAACCTCAAATTGGGGATACTGTGACCTTTAATTTCAAAAATCATAGTGGTAAAACAATAACAAAAGCATTCAAAATTGGTGCAATCACTTCCAGCAATGATGGAATGGGTGGCTATATTTTCAGAATGCCGGAAAATATGCTCAAAGAACTTGCAGGTTATGACTGTACATACGCAATCGAAATACAAGCAGAAGCTGAATATCAGGAGATAATCGAGCAAGAACTCAAATTACTCGTTTCTGACAATAGGGATGTTCGCTTACAAACCCTTCAAGATTTTATTGTAGAACACCAATCAGACAATCGTGCAGGTTTTACATTAGCTTATGCGATTGCAGCCATCTTGTGGATATTTGCGGTCATCAATCAAATCAATCTTACTGTGACAAATCTTTTATCACAGAAACAGGAAATGGGCACACTAAAATCTATTGGTATGACAAATAAGCAGTTGAAGCAAGCATTTATGATGGAAGGTCTTTTTACTACTTTGATTGCATTGCTTATAACTGCTGTTGTTGGAATCCCCGGCGGATATGCAATCGGTATATTTTTGAAAAATGCAGGCATGTCTACGGGATTTGTATTTCCGGTTGTTGCTTTTACTCTTTTTGCTGTTGCTATGTTTATGCTTGAAAGTTTGATGACAATATTGCTTATTCATTCATGGAAGAAGCAATCTGTTATTGCAATAATGCGAAATTGATGATAGAAAGCTTTTCATATCTCGGTCAGCTCCACAATTACATTACTCTGCTGATACAGCCAGTCCGTAAATTCTTTCGGGCTGGCTGTTCCTGTTTTTACAGCCTTTTTTCTCTGTAATACTTCTTTTCATACAGTAAATTTTCACTAGGCTGGTATGGAGTAATTTTACTGTCTATACAGTAAGTTGAAAATACTAATATGGTCTTTTTTCTAACCAAACTTTAAGATAACATCTAATTCCAACATATGCGCCCTGCGAAAGTACGAAAAGCAATAGAAGATTTACTGACAGTACTTTTTTGATTGATTCTCCAAAATAAATGACAATAGCAACACTTGTCAGTATCATTAGTAGAGTAATAACATCCCAACAGTTTTTCTTATATAATTCTATAACCTTTATTTCTATCAGTATCGCCAGCATCCCTGTTCCTGCCATACATATTCCTACAATCAATATTAGCAATAACCAATATACCATTCCGGCTATAAAAGCATTTGGAATTTTTGTACTAATCTGTGCCGCAGAATGCCCGGCATCAATCGTCCATCCGACAAAGGTTTGTATGAATGATGCTAAATCATTGAAGAATGATTTACAATCGACAAGGAACATATCTGACTGTACTGCCTGAAAAAGAGTGGTTGTCAACGAATACCATGCAAGAAGGAACAAGGTTGTTTGGAACATTACCGTTTTTGCTTTATACTGTCCTGCAAGTCGCTCTTTTTGTGTTTCGTATTTTGCTTTTGCATTCTGATAGGCTGTCCGGTTACAGGCTTCACATTTTTCATAGAGTACCGGCTTTTCTACCGGTATTTCTACGATTTTCTGATGTGTCCGGGCATAATCCCGTTCCTGTGTTAAATAGCATATTTTATCTTGACATTCCTCTATCATGACGTTTGCGCTTCGCAACTTCTCTTTCTCGATCCGCAATGCTCTGTCTGCCAGCTTCAAGTCGTTCTTTAATGCTTGAATATTCCCGGCTCTGTTCTCTTTGTTTAATTTCTCGTTCAAGGTCAGAGATTCGCTGAGCTGCGTCTTCAGTTCCACAATAAGCTGTTCTTTCTGTTCTAGTTCTTCTTGTATCTCCTCGGTCAAGAGCAGAAGTTCTTCCAACTGTTCGGCGTTCTTTGATTCTCTGGATTCGTTCATCTATATCACGTCCTTTCTCTATCTGCTGTTCCAGTTCAGCAATTCGGTGTTCTGTTTCAGTAATAAACTGTTTTCGCTGTTCAGCTTCTGTGCCAATTTCTGCCATTGCTGATTTTCGTTTTCCAAAAGCTCTATCTTCGTTTTCTGTTCTTCCATCTTGGAAAGCAGTTCCTCGGTATTTGGCAAAATGTTGAGCAGCTCGGATAACTCGTTGTTTAATTTTTGTAATTTCTGATTCTGTTTTTGCATAAGAGAGAGTTGAGTGTCCCGGTTCTGCATTTCCAGAATCATTTCTGCCATTAGGTTCTGCTGTTCTTCGATTTGACCAATCATGGATTCCATTAAGGGTATAATTTCCCGGCTTTCTTCTAATGTCATTTAATCGCTCCTTCCATAATGATAATGCACCCGATACTTTCCCAAAGGTGTTTAGTATCTTTTGCAATAACGTGTTTTGTTGTTTTATGATTTGATTTTCCGCTACTTTCCACGAGCCTTTTATTTCCTGCCCGGCAAAAAACTTTTGTTCAATCTTTCTTGCGTCAGCTCCTTCATGGATGGTAGGAATCTGGAGTTTTCCCTGCTTTTCATAAGAACGATGATCAACTTGATTATGCAAAGGCAGATGTTCATTACATACCTTTGCCCATTCACTCCGCCACAGTTCACAATTTTTTGGATTGTTCCATCCAGTAGCATCGGTCAGCACCCGTTTCCATTGCAGGCGGTTTCTTGCTCCAATCTTCTGAATTCCGTTTTCGTCTAATACAGGGATACGGATTCCATGACGGTCAGGGTTTTTCTTATCCTGCCACCAGTTCGGATGGGATTCATCAATCACGATATTTCCGTTTTTATCTCTGACAAAATCCCAATCCTTGACTTCTTTCTTTCCCCAAGAATGATCCGGGTTAAAAGGACGCATAGTTAGAAGCAGATGGACATGGGGGTTGCCATCCCCTTTGTCGTGGATACTCCAATCAGCGCACATTCCTCTATCTACAAAAGTTTTTTGGATATAGTTGGTTGTATATTGAATTTGTTCCTGTCTGCTCCATTCTTTGGGGAGGGCAAATTCAAATGACCTGCCAAGTTGGGCATCTGCATTTTTTTCAATCTTCAATACCTCATTCCATAACCTCTGTTTCTGAAATGTGATTTTGAATTTTTTTAAAGCAGCTTCTTTATCTTCTGACCTTTTGTATCGGACAGATTTTTGAAAGCGTTTTATATTTTCTTCTGGTACTATCTGCCATTCAGGAGGTGCGTTTTCGCACATCATCAGCCGGGTGTAGACCACTTCTTTTTTAGAAGTGTAATAACTGATTCTCCCTGTTTCCTCGTTTTTCATCACATCCCCATTGAGATATGCGGAAGCGGAGATAACAGATTTCCCTTTACTTCGTCCGACTATTTTGATTGTGTAATGAAAAATCGCCATGTCTGGATTCCTCCTTTCTGACGTATCCGGCATAGATTTCCGGCAACATTGCTTTCAGTTTTAGAAAAAGCAGCATTGCCGGAACTCCCTCTGCGTAAGAGTGCCCTGCGCATAGCAGCCTGCATGGAATGCGCCTCTCTGGCGAAGAGTGCCTCCTGCGGCATGAGCAGGTCTGGCTGAAAGCCCCGCCGACGGAACGAGCCCGGCAAGCGTGAGCGCAGACCGGTTGACACTTGTGGCAAACTTATTGGGACGACCTCTGGTTGTCCATAAGTGCGCCCTTCATGAAAAAGCAATGAAGGGAATGAAAAACTCATCCCCTCTGCCATTACACTTCCTCCATATCGGTATTGGTTTCTTTCTGCATTGCTTTTGAGAAAAATCTCCCATTGGCTTCCTGCCTTTTCAGAAAAACAATCAGCTTTGGGATGTCTTCTTCCTCAATAGGAGCACCAAGAACGGATTCCACCGCACCGCCAATCTGACAGAGCCTATGGGTTCGTTTTTTACTTTCCTCGGTTTTCTTTCGTTTCAGAAGTTCTTTCTTCTGTGCTGCATATCGTTTTGCTTTTTCAAGGCTTTCCTGTTCCCTTTTTTCCATTTCAAGCATTCGTTCTTCATAACTTTTTGTTGATTTTGCCATTATTACATTCTCCTTTCTTTTGCAAACATAAGTTCTCGGTTGCGTATCAGAAGAAGCACATGGTATAATCTTCTTGCGTGTAGGTATATCATGGCTTTGGTCTGATAGAACCTTTGGCGGTTTCTTTGGAAGCCGCCTTTTTAATTTGCCACAGTTCTTGTTACAGCTTTTACATTTCCTCTATCCCTCAAATCACGACCTTCATTCGCTTCCATAAACATTTCCAGAATATCGGTTTTAATCAGGACTTTGCGACCAACCTTTAATACTGGAAGTTTCTTCCATTCTACAAGCTGTCTTAAGGTGTTTCTGCCGATTCCCGTATAGTCAGCAGCTTCTTCGATGGATAATGCAATTTTTCTTTGCGTCATATAATCACCTCCTTACAAATTGCATTATGCAATTCTTGTGATGTAAGTATATCCTTTTCACATCTTTTTGTCAAGCGTTACGAAATGTTAAAAATAAACTTTATATTGCATATTGCAATTTCAGAAAAACAATGCTATAATTCATACATACCGAAAAAGGAGGCAGTCAGCATGAAAGATAAAGAATTACGCAAGCTGATAGGGAGCAGAGTAAAACAGCGCCGTCTGGAATTGAATCTGACACAGCCTTATGTCGCAGAAAAGATGGGTGTTACCGCTTCTACAATCCTGCGTTATGAGAATGGTTCGATTGACAATACGAAAAAAATGGTGTTGGAAGGTCTTTCGGAAGCACTCCATGTATCTGTGGAATGGCTCAAAGGGGAAACAGATGAATATGAAACCGATATTACGGATAAGAGAGAATTACAGATTCGTGATGCGATGGGAGATATTCTGGAACAGTTACCACTTGCCCTTACCAAAGAAGAAGATGCTTTTTCAAAAGATTTATTACTGCTGATGTTAAAACAATATGGTCTGTTTTTGGATTCCTTTCAGTTCGCCTGCAAAAACTTTAAGGGGAATGATGGTCAGACGGATATTGCCAAAACAATAGGGTTTGAATCGAATGATGAATATAATGAGATTATGTTCTTAAGGGAAATCACTCACACCATCAATGCTTTTAATGAGATGGCAGACATCGTAAGGCTCTATTCCAAGAAACCCAAAACAGCAGAGCAAAGGCTTGCAAATCTTTTATCAGAAGTCTTATACGAAGATTCCGAATCGGTATAGTAAGACAGCCGGAGTTATGATATACTTACACGCACGAAGCATTTCATCAGTTCCGATTGTCTAATATCGAAAGGAGACATACGATTATGGCAAAAGGATCTGTAAGAAAAAAAGGAAAGAAATGGTACTACCGCTTCTATGTAGAGGACGCAAGCGGCAATCTTGTTCAGAAAGAATGCGTTGGAACAGAAAGCAAAAGTGAAACTGAAAAACTGCTCCGTCAGGCAATGGATGATTATGAGAAAAAGAAATTTGTTGCCAAAGCGGAAAATCTCACAGTCGGACAACTTTTGGATGTGTGGGCAGAGGAGGAATTAAAAACAGGTACGCTCAGCAATGGTACTGTGGAGAATTACCTCGGAACAATCCGAAATATTAAGAAACATCCGCTGGCAGAACGGAAATTAAAAAATGTAACCTCTGAGCATTTGCAATCCTTTTTTGATTTGCTTTCCTTCGGGGGAGTTCATCCCGACGGAAAAGAGAGAAAGGGTTACAGCAAAGATTACATCCATTCTTTTTCCGCAGTCATGCAGCAGTCCTTCCGCTTTGCAGTATTTCCAAAACAGTATATTACGTTTAATCCCATGCAGTATATTAAACTGCGGTATCAGACGGATGAAGTTGATTTGTTTTCAGACGAGGACATGGACGGAAATATCCAACCAATTTCACGAGAAGATTATGAAAGATTGCTTGCTTATCTGAAAAAAAAGAACCCAGCCGCAATACTTCCAATCCAGATAGCCTATTATGCCGGGCTTCGTATTGGAGAAGCCTGCGGTTTGGCGTGGCAGGACGTAAATCTGGAAGAACAATGCCTTACCATAAGACGTAGCATCCGATACGATGGCTCAAAGCGCAAATATATCATCGGACCAACCAAGCGGAAAAAAGTGAGGATTGTTGATTTTGGAGATACGCTGGTAGAGATTTTCCGTAATGCCCGGAAAGAGCAGTTAAAAAATCGAATGCAGTACGGAGAACTTTATCACACGAACTACTACAAAGCGGTCAAAGAGAAAAACAGAGTGTACTACGAATATTATTGCTTAGACAGAACAGAGGAAGTCCCGGCAGATTATAAAGAAATTTCTTTCGTCTGTTTAAGACCGGATGGTTGTCTGGAACTTCCAACTACTTTGGGGACTGTTTGCAGAAAGGTGGCAAAAACATTAGAGGGATTTGAAGGCTTTCATTTCCACCAGTTACGTCACACCTATACAAGCAACCTTTTAGCAAATGGAGCTGCCCCAAAAGATGTGCAGGAACTGTTAGGACACTCAGATGTAAGTACCACAATGAATGTCTATGCTCACTCCACAAGAGATGCTAAACGAAAATCAGTTAGGCTTCTTGATAAAGTGGTAGGCAATGATTAAAAAAATTCCCTTATTTCCCTTGTGATTATCTCATAAGGGTAAAAATAAGGGAAACTACATATCATTTCACTAATGGACAGGCGGGAAAGCCTATAAAATGGGGAAAGTTAGAGAGATAATTATATAAATTCTAGTTTATGGAATTGACAGAAAGGAGGTCGCTGTGATGTTTATATTTTTATGTATTTGTTCACTTTTAGTACCGTTATCTATGATTATATTAGGATATACGTGGAAGAATAAGCCTCCTAAAGATCGACAGGGAATGTCTGGATATCGAAGTACTATGTCAAGGATGAATGATGAAACATGGAAATATGCACACAGATGTTGGGGAGGGTTAAACTTTGTTTTAGGAATCATTCTGACGATATTATCGATTTTATTTTGATTTTAATGAAAGACGACACAAACTTCGAAATGATTTCTGTGTATTTGGTGTTTTTACAACTGGGAATTATGGTGCTCACAATTATTCCAACAGAATTTTTGCTGCATAAGCATTTTACAAAGCAAGGAGTGAAAAAATAGCTAATTTCTGTCTTGTGAAAATGAAGAATTGGAATTGACCGAGATGTAAGCGAGGGATACTTCTTGTCCGAATCGCAAGAAGGCTGGCATGAGAAAATGCAGAACAATGGGCGTTGGAATGTCTGTTATAGCAGTTCTTATATTAATTATGGGTTTGTTTGAAAATGTTTTGCCTGCATTTTTGTATATATTGCATTGGGGATTATTTTGGTTAATGTGGTGGTAATCATCATTTTAGGAAACACGTTATGTAGAAAGTAATGATTTCCAGTTTGAAAAGCCATATTCAATCCTTGGTGTAGATTTAAACCTGTCCTTGTGATAGCTGTGGGAATCGAGTATAATAAATTATATAAAAATTTGACGGGAGGTTTTTGTATGGGAAGTTATCTGAATCCGGGAAACAAAGGGTTTCAGGAAAGCCTGAATTCGAAAATTTATGTGGATAAAACCGGTTTGATTGAAAAAACAAATGCAGCTCTTAATACCCGTCAGAAATTTATGTGTGTCAGCCGTCCGCGACGTTTTGGAAAATCGATGGCGGCGGATATGCTGGCCGCTTACTATGCTCGTGGAGAGGATTCGGCTGAATTATTTGAAGCGCTCAAAATCAGCAAAGCAGAATCCTATGAAAAACATCGTAATCAATATGATGTCATAAAAGTAAATATGCAGGAATTTCTAAGTATGACACACAGTATGGATGAAATGCTGGTTATGCTGCAGAAATATTTGATTTTTGACCTGATGGATCATTTTGAAACGGTTCGTTTTCGCGATGAACACAATCTGATTCAGGTGATGAAGGACATTTACAGTAAGACAAATCACTCTTTTATCATTTTGATTGATGAGTGGGACTGTCTGTTTCGGGAATATAAACAGGATAAAGAAGCACAGAAAAAATATTTGGATTTCCTTCGTGCATGGCTGAAAGATAAAGATTATGTTGCGTTGGCTTATATGACGGGAATTCTTCCAATCAAGAAATATGGATCTCATTCTGCATTAAATATGTTTACCGAGTATTCCATGACCGATCCGGGTGATCTGGCGGAATATTTTGGTTTCACAGAGAAGGAAGTATTCGCTCTTTGTGAAAAATATGATATGAGTTTCGAAGAAGCAAAGATGTGGTACGATGGTTATCAGTTGATCGCGCATCGGCAGACAGGAAATGAAATATATTCCATGTACAGTCCAAAATCCGTTGTAGAGGCAATGCTGCGTCACAAATTTGGAACCTACTGGAACCAGACGGAAACATACGAGGCTTTGAAAATTTATATTCAAATGGATATGGATGGGCTGAAAGATTCTGTAGTTCGAATGCTTGCAGGCGATGCTGTTTCCATTCATATTGGAACATTCAGCAACGATATGACTACATTTGCAACGAAAGATGATGTATTGACTTTGCTGGTGCACCTTGGCTATCTGACGTATAACAGTACAGCTGAAACTGTGAGTATTCCCAATAAAGAAGTTTCACAGGAATATATTAATGCCCGGAGATATTTTCGATAATGCCACAGTTCTTGAAGGTCTGGGGAGATGAGAATCTTCCAGAGGTGAGATAAACACAAGGGTGAAGACGTGTAAAAGTATCTTCACCCTTAGAGTTTACGCTCTATTTAGATTTGCGTGCGACTAATAAAAACCGATGGATTCGTCCTTCAACGCAGCCGTTTTGCTCTAAAATCTGTTGAGCATGCAGTAGGCTGTTTTTACAATGATCTACAGAGAAGTCAGGAAATTCCCACTCTATAATGTGTGCGAACCAGACGAGTGCACCGATATCAAAAAACTTGATTGGCCGGAAGCATTCCTGGGCATCCAGAATATAGAAACCTGCATCATGAAATTGTTTGCAAACGATATCCAGGTACTGCTCTGGAAATGGAAGCTTGGTTTTTCCTAAGAGAAGCTCTACCAGTTCACGGTCATTTTCCGCGCCAACCTGTTCGGTGATAAAAATCCCTCCGCTTTTCAGAACGCGGTGTATTTCTTCCGCATTAAAATCGCCGTGGCGATTGATCACAATGTCAAATTCAGAATCACCGAATGGCAGCGGATCCTTTCCGTCGCTTGCCTGAAAATCAATTCCCAGAGGAAGCAGAGTTTCCCTACATAGCTGGACATTGGGCGGATAAGCTTCGGTTGCACTTGTTTTTCCGTAAGGATGGTGGAGGGATAACAAAAACTCACCGCCACCGGTATCGATATCCAGCAGTTTCATTTCCGGTTTTAAGTAATCCAGTATGATATGTCTATAATCCCAGGGCAAGTCCGTTTCTTCCGTATATCTTCCCTCAATGTGCGAGAAATCCCATCCATGGATATGCGCCGCATGTTCTTCTGTTTTCCAAATATTTATCAATTCATGTTTATTCATTGTAACTACTCCTATCTTAATATAATGTTCTATACCTCAATGATAGGTGCAGCCAACTGACAACATCAAAAAATAACCTCGATACAACCCGTTGCCAGATTTACAACTGCACCGAGTAGTTACCTCGAATAAGTCTCATTGTATGAGTTCACCGCCTTTCGAATGATCTTGTATCAGCATATCACCTTTTTTAAAAAAAGAAAACTGAAAAATAATAGAGGCAAAAATGCTGCACTATGTAGAATAAAAAAATTTTGACATTTTCACACATGCGTGCTAATATGATTATAGAAAAAGAGTGCTACCGATAGACGGTTAGTCCGATATATGTTTTGACAAAAATTGCCGCTTAGTTTACCAGACCAGGGCGGCTATTTTTGTGGTTTATTATTATCCTTGCCAAAGGTATATCCAAGACCAAAGCAGGTTAAGCCGAAGTTCACTACTGCTATAAAATCAACAATACTCATGGCTTAGCCCTCCTTTCCAGTGGATTCTCTTTCGAGTTTCTATGTAATCAGAGGGTCACAGTCCCTCTGCTGAAGGACTAACCGCCTACCGTTATGATAGCACCCATGTTTCGCTTATAACAGTCAAGGTGGGAATCTGCAACTGGAAAGTTGATGACCCATAAAAATCTGACTGTGATACTATTTTGATACTAAAAAATGAAGAGAACAGAAATATAGCGTAGAAATCCTATAACACAGGACAATAAAGACACGAAAATCACAGAAAATAATGAGATTTTAAGAACCTCACAAATGTGAAGGTGGACGTACTGTAGGATCAGGACGTGTTGCTACAGTTATCGAGTAATTACTGACTACAGATAATAATATAAATTTGGTATCGTAAGATGCCGTGTGTTCAAGCGTAAGATAAGGGCTGTCGGGAAATAGACAGTCCCATTTTGCAGAAAGCCTTTTTCAAACATGCTCCAGGATGTTGAGAAAGCTGATAAAAACAACGGATACCTATATCCGTGGATATTATAGTTGAGAACTTTTGTCCCTAACATTATAAAAATCAATTATGGAGGTAAATACCAAGATGAAACTTGATGATTTTACAGGAATGATGACAGGACATTTTGATAACAAGGAGCAGTTTGATAAGATGCAGGCGGAAGGGAAAACATATCCATATGCCGAGCATGTAAATACAATCTGTAATGACAAAATAAAAAATCTTCCAGAGGATTTCAATGGCAGATTTGTTGTTGAAGAAAGCTACTATGAAACGAATGGGAAACGTCATGCGTCACCACATCTTTTTCTTATTACAGAAACAGAACAGGGAATTTTACTTTCCTCTTATGAAATTCCAGAAGGAGAAGATAAGAAGACATTTTCATATGCTTCCATGAAGAAGGTTGATTACGCGGAACTGAAAAAATCCGAAAAATTTACTCCGGCACTTTACCATGAAAAGGACGGAATCTGGGAAGGCGGCAGCATAAGCCAGTTTTCGCCGGTAATGACATTTAAACTTTGGGAAAAGTTTTCCGATAGCTGCCTGGAAGTATCTGAAAGTATGGAAGTTAACGGGAAGAGAACTTTTGGATATGATGAACCAATCATTTATAAAAGGGTACAATCAAAGAGCGGCAGATGAAGAAATCATCCTGCACCAATATAGCAGAAACTTAATTTTTGATGTACTGGAGCGTGCAGGTGACGGATATGGGACTTTGGGTAAAATATGGTATGCTATAAAAAATACAGAAATTAGTTTAATGGAGAGTAAAAAATAATATGGATAAAACAGATGAAGGCTTACTTGGAAATGAGAAAATCGAGGATGCAATCGCGGCACTTCAGCAGCAGCCAACGCAAGAATTGCTGGCTCATGCACTGACCGTGGTACGAAGACGCATGCGTGAAAACGGTCAGGTAATCATCGCCGTAGAGCCAAACGAGGCAGCTGGTCAGATGAAATTACAGGCAGTAAAAACCTCCGACGGTAAGAACTGGTGGGCGGTTTTTACCAGCTTCGACGAAGAATTGAAAGGCGGCAAAAGTGTTATGTCAACCTTTATGACAGACATTGGAAAATTACTTGAGGCAGCGCTGTCCGAGGAAGAAATCAGCGGCGTGATCATCAATCCCTGGAACAGGACATTGATGCTGGACAAGACATTGATTCGGATCGTGCTTGGAGATGTGACACAGTAAGTTACTGAAAAAGAGAAGAGGAACTGCACGCCCCACTTTGCGGTATATTTCACCCGAATTCGGTTGCCGTAGCCCTCTATGACGCCCTCACCCGGGCGAAATCTCCCACAAATTGTGACGCACATCTTGCAGAAAGCCTTTTTCAAACACGCTCTAGAGTGTGTACAGAATAGGTTTGTGTGAAAAATGCCAGGTAAGAAAATAAAAACGTTGCTCCTGTCTATTGGATAGAGCAAAGCGTGAAAATTCTGCCTGGCAATTTTTTTATTGATAAAATTATTGACAAACGATAATTATAAGTTATAATTAAATTATAAATTATCGCTTTTCAATAATTTTTACAAAACAGTTAAAGAAATCCAGAGTAAAGGATTAGATGGTTTAATCCCGCACGTTAGCGGATTTTTTCGATATCGGCAAAAAGGAGGTCCCCCATGAAAGAAAGACATTTATTTACCCTCTTATCTGTAGAAGCGGCCGCCTGCGTCCTGTTCTGTATTTTACAGCGCAGCCTATCCGGTCTGTTTTCCACCTTGATCGCATTCCCTTTTGAACAGATTGGAGCTGGCTTGCGGGTCCTGTCGCTGTCTGGGACTGTAGGAAATGTGATCGCGATCATCTTGTACATGCTGTTGGGAATTATCCCTGCTGGAATTTGGGGATTCCTGCATTGGCGCAAGAAAGCAGAACCTCTGGATTTCATGCTTCTGGTTATCAGCGCTCTTCTTTTTGTAACCCTATACTACATGATCAATCCGGGACTATTGTCCACCGGAGTCCCAGGCACCGGGAAATGGTCCCTGGGAAGTACCTTCGATTCCGTCCTTCTGGGTTACCTGCTTATCCGTATTTTGCTTCATTATAAGAATGCAGGAACGGAGAAGCTGCAAAAGGGACTTTGGTTCCTTCTTGGCGCTGTGAGCGTGGTATTGGTGTACTGCATCTTTGGACAGGAGCTGGGAGGGCTGCTTCAGAATCTGGAAACGGTACAGAAGGGAAATACAGGCATAGAGCTAAGCGATGGATTTTTTACTTTTTCCAACCTTACCCCCACCTATGTTTTTCTGTTCCTCCACTTTGCAGTCCGTATTCTGCCTTATGTACTGGATATTATAGTTGTTTTCCTGGCGAGAAAGCTTCTGGCTGCAATGAAGGAAGACCTGTATCAGGAAGAGAGTGTAAAACTGGCGGAAAAACTTTCCCACTTTTGCGTGTGGACCTTAGTATTCACTATTGGGGGGGATGCGGTATTTAATCTACTACAATTGTTTTTCCAGAGCAGGCTTTGCCAGCTTGAGTATGTGGTGGCGGTCCCGGTATTTTCCCTGGCCTTTGTACTGGCGGTGCTGTTGTTTGCAAAGTATATAAGGGAAATGCAGAGGCTGAAAGAGGATAATGACCTGTTTATTTAAGCGTATGGAGATGTATAAACGACAGCTGGACTGTATGAGCAAGCTGCGAAGCGGACCGGGCCTATGGCGATTTGCGATAAGGAAAGGAAATGATTTATGGCAATAAAAGTATGCCTTGAAGATGTATTGAAGGAGCGGGGAATGACGTCTAAGGAACTGTGCAGCTTGGTGAACATTACAGAAGCCAACCTGTCCGTCCTCAGAAGCGGAAAGGCCAAGGGCGTGCGGTTCCACACCATTAACCGGATCTGTTATTTCCTGCAATGTGATGTTGGGGATATTTTAAAATTCGATGGAAATCTGGAGGAGGATGAAAATGAAGATTAGGAAATCAAAATATCACCAAAAATCGGTTAAGGTGGTCCATTGCGGTGCTCTCATCTGGAGAAAATTTTCCACAAATTGTGATGCACATCTTGCAGAAAGATTTTTGAAGGGACGGGAGAACAATCATCTGTTAAAAAGTTTGTTCACATTATCGGTTATTTTCATGGCCTTTACAGCCAGCGGCTGTACTCTTGCAGTCCCAGAAGCCGGCACAGATGGAAACGGTGACCGCCTGATCGGCGCCTTTATCACCTCCGAATATCTGGACCTATATGATATGGAAGGCTATCTGAACGACCATGCCGCCTCCCTTATGAACAACAGCAGTATCACCATAGGAAATGACAGCCGTTATGAGGGGAAACTTGTGGCAACTGTGGATAAAGAAGGTGCCCAGTCTTCTTCTGAGTGGAAAATTTCCTTTGGAGACATAAAAGGAGAATACATTTTAATGCCAGTGACCGAAGATGAGGATGGAAATACATCTGTAGGAAATCTTTGCTCCGACGGAGTAGGAGATCCGTATTTGAACTACAACGTTACCGATGATGGAGAAACACAGGAAATCAGCGCCACTGTTTACCAGGTCTCTGGCAAGTCAGAACACACCCAGTATGTAAATCCGGTTTTCCAGAAAGAAAACGGGGAAATTTATGCCATGGCTGGAAACGGCTATTCCAACGGTGTGGGAGGCTCAGAAGGAAACACTATGGCAGCTACCCTTTCCGGTGAAACTACTACAGTGGAAAATGGAAAGACTAAGACAGAAGGCTGTAAAGTGACGGTTCAGTTTGCCACTATGTACAAGCCAGTGCGGACCATCATTTACCAGATGAATGAGGCGAATCAGGTATTGAAACAGACTGCCTATAAGCCATCTGAGGTGCCGGATAGCTTGAGGGTAGAAGGAGACACTGCCTATATTCTGGCGGAAATCAGAAAGGAAGATACTTCAGGCAAAATGGTGACAACCAGGACAATCTTGAATTTGAATTCGTCAGAGGATGAGGAAACGCAGTACCTGGAGACTTGGTATCCCCTGGATAATGGGCTGATCAGCAAAAAAGATGTAGAGATTGAATATTGAATAAAAATGCCAGGAAAATTAACCTGGCATTTTTGGCGCAATAGGAAATTTCATTGCTATTTAATGTGTTGGTCGTTATTCCGGACGCGATTTTACAATGTATATTCACCGCCGCGCGTCGCAACGTTCCGGCAAGCTAATGACTAACTACGACTAAGACGCTCAGGAAAG
>NZ_JBCOMI010000048.1:0-20443 GCF_040924245.1 Ruminococcus sp. J1101004sp1_RTP21198st1_B9_RTP21198_201120
ATACCTGTAAACAGCGTAAATACAGCATTTCAAGGAGTTTTAAGCAATGATAAGAGTGTTATTTGTCTGCCACGGCACTCTAGTTTTATGATAATGCATACCTTCGCAAACTGGGGCAGAGTACGGCATAATATGGCGGAAAGTATTGGAATTACTACGGTTTAGACTACTAAGGCTCATGGTTTGAAGTGGGATAAAGGAAAAGGTGTTGGGAGGATTTCTTAGTAGTAAGGGACTACTTACAGGCAATGTAGTAGAACTTGTAACGATGAAAATGCGAAAAAAATATAAAAACTATTGCAATTTTTCTGAGTTTTGAATATACTATATGTAACAGAGTTGCCCGAAGTCTTTTGGACATTGGGGACCAAGCTGAGTCGTGTGCTCAGCTTTTTTACGTTAAGGAGAGATTTTATGGATTTGAAAAAACCATTGACCTTTGATGAACAGTTAGATAAGTTAATAGCTCACGGGATGATTGTCGCTGATAGAAAAAAAGCAAAAGATATATTAAAAAGAGTAAATTATTATCGTTTTACGGGGTATGCTTTGCAATTTAGACAAGAGCCTTCTGGTAGTGACTATATTGAAGGAACTACTTTTGAAACGGTGTATCATTTATATAAAGTAGATGAAATATTGCGTGATACATTTCGGCGGTATATCGAAAAGGCAGAAGTATATTATAGGACGCAGATAGCATATGGATTTTCAATAGCCAAATGTACAGAAGCTCCGTATGATCAACATTACGATGAAAATAATTTCTATAACAAAAAGGGTTACAAGGAAGTTATGGAAAATTTCAGCAGGGAGAAAAATTATTACAAAGATAGTCTGATTGTGAAACATCACAAGATAAAATATTCCAGCAGAATGCCGTTGTGGGTTATTGTAGAATTAATGTCTTTTTCTAATATGTCTAAGTTATACAGTTCTATGTATTATTCAGAAAAAGATGCTATCGCTCGTATGGTTGGTGTTGGAAAGGATACATTAGAAAATCATCTTCATTGTTTGTCAGTATTACGAAATAAATGTGCACATGCAGCAAGGATGTATAATACGGATTTCAATCCTCCGGCAAAATTTACGTCATCATTTTTGAGAAAGCATCCGGAGATAAAAAATAATTCATTGTTTGCGTATACACTTGTCTTGTTAAAAAGATTACCAGATGAGAGTAGTAAAAAATCTTTGATCCAAACAGTGGAAGCTGTGATAGATGAGTATAGGGATGACATTGATTTGAATCTGATTGGATTTCCGGAAAATTATTTGGAAATTATGGAAAATAATTTATAATATGCAAATATGTAGCCACTTTTCATTGGTAGTAATATACTATGAAGGGTGGCTGTTTTATGCTTTGCAAGCGTGGAGAATTGTATTGCAGATGTTGTACACAAATGTTATAATTTTTAAAATAGGAGGGATTTGTAATGAACAAAACAATTTCTATGAGTATTAGGGTTAGTAAAGAAGAATTGGATAAATTAAAAAGAGCAGCTCAGATAGAGAATTATGCATCATATAGTGAATTTATTCGAAGAACATCACTAAAAGAGGCAACAAAGATATTAAATAAATATAGTACAAAAAATGGAGATAAGTAAATGATTAATATAGATTGTTTAAAAAGTGTTCTTGAAAAGGAAGATTTTGAAAACAAAGGAAATAAGTATAAACATGTGTTTGAAGATGGCAAAAAAATAGAAGTTGACTTTAGTAAAAAAGAAATATATTATCCTGAAAATACGGTATCAAGGGAGAATCTTGATGCAGGTGAGAAAGCGGATGGGATTATTATAAATGATCATACAACTACAAATTTTTCTCATCCAGAGAATTTTGTAGTTTTAATATGTATCTTTAGATTGTTAAAGCAAGGGTATAGAGCGCAGGATATTGAATTAGAACCCAAATGGCCTTTAGGAAGAGAGGCAAAGAGCGGTAAAGCAGATATATTAATTAAGGATAATGATACAGATGCTTTGCTCATTATCGAGTGCAAAACTGCACAAGAAGAAAAAAAGAATGAATTTGAAAAAGAATGGTCAAATATGTTGAGAAGTTCAAAAAACCAGTTGTTTTCATATTTTCAACAAAGACCAGATGCAAAATACTTGTGCCTTTACACAGCAGATTATGTCGATGAAAAAGTTTTGCCAGAATACTATCTTATTAATGTGCAAGATAATGATGAGTATTTGAAACGGTGTAAAACAACAGGGCAAAAAAATATAAAAGGATTTAAAGAAGCTGATACTGCAAAACAAAAATGGGAAGTATGGAAACAAACCTATTCTTCAGATTTTGCAACTAAAGGATTGTTTGAAGATTCAATGGCATATATTATTGGAAAAAGTAAATATACATTCGAAGATTTAGAGCCCATTTCATCAGCTGATATTAATAAAAAGTTTCATAAATATGCATCCATTTTAAGAATGTTTACTGTAAGTAATAGAGAAAATGCGTTTAATATACTTTGTAATCTTTTTTTATGTAAAGTAGTAGATGAGATGCAGTTAGAACAAGGAATAAAGGATGAATTAGAATTTTATTGGAAAGGAAAACAATATGATAGTCCTTTTGATCTGATTGATAGACTTCAAAAACTTTATTCAGAAGGAATGAAAGAATTTTTAAAAGATGAGGTTGCATACGTTGAACAAAAAGAAATTGATGAAGCTTTTGAATTGCGCCTGAAAGGTAAGGCAAAAGAAAAAATAGATAATTTGTTTAGAAAACTCAAGTATTTTACTAATAATGATTTTGCATTTGTTGATGTATATAATGAAAAGCTGTTTTATAATAATTTTAATATTTTACTTCAAGTTGTAATCATGCTTCAAGATATATACATCACAAAAAGTGAAGATAATCAGTTTTTGGGAGATTTTTATGAATTGTTTTTAGGTGCAGGTGTACATCAGAGTGAAGGACAGTTTTTTACACCAACTCCAATAACAAATTTTATTGTACGTAGTTTGCCGAAGTGCGAAAATGCTAGAGTAATAGACTTCGCATGTGGTGCAGGACATTTTTTGACAGAATATGCAAGATACAATGAAGGGGAAAATTATGAACTTACAGGTATAGATAAAGATAACAGATTGAGTAAATTGACAAAAATAGCAAGTTTCATGTATGGACAGAACATAAAAGTGGTGTATGCTGATGCCTTATCTGATTTAAGTAAGTATGGTATTAATAGTCACGAATATGATTGTGTAATTGCAAACCCTCCTTTTAGTGTAAAAGGCTTTTTGGACACATTGTTACCAGATGAACGGAATAATTATCATTTGATTAATGGAATTGATGAAAAGAGTATGCTTACAAACAGTTCTATTGAATGTTTCTTTTTAGAAAGAGCCTCGCAGTTATTAGATAAAAATGGAATTCTTGGTATTGTTTTGCCAGCAGGAATTATGAATAATGGTGGAGTTGATTATGAGGCACGAAAAATACTTTTAAGGGAATTTGAAATCATATCAATAGTATCAATGAATAAAATTACGTTTGGAACAACTGGAACCAAAGCAGTTATTCTGTTTGCAAGAAGAAAAGAATTCTTGGATAAATCCGAAACTAATTTTTGTATGTCTGAGTATTATGATGACATAATAGCTCAGTATAGCAGAAATGAAAATCTCGAAAAAATTGACGAAGAATTCGAAAAATCAAAGGAATTACGCGAAGCATTTTGTGATTATATGGGATATAGCACTTTGGAATTTGAAAGTTTATATAAAGGTAAATTAGAACCCGAAGCAGAAATATTGTCCCTTGAGTGTTTCGAAGAATATCGAGAGGAATATAATAAAATAATAGAGAGTGAAAAAACAGCTTATGATGAGAAAATTAGAAAGGAAAAAGAAAAGTGGAAGAAGCGTGCAGAAAAATATCGAGAAGAACATCCATGGGTAGAGACAGAAGAGTATGCTCCGGAAAAAACATTTGAACAATATGTAATGCCTTTTGAATTGGAAAAATATAGATATTGGTTATACTCGCATGAATCAGAAGTATTAGTTATAAAATCTCCAGAAGAAAAAGCTGATGGAAAAAGCAATAAGACATCAATAACATCATTTTTAGGATATGAGTGGAAAAAAAGAAAAACAAAAGAAGGTATTCATTATATATCAAAAATAAAAGAGAATGTTGATGAGGAGTTGGACGAGGATGAACAAGCAGCTATTTCGAATATTAATTCAATAAATTATATTCAAACGCCGCTATATAATCCTCAAGATAAAGAAGATGCTGAAAAATTGTGTTTTTTGATTAGAAAAAAATTTGAAAACGAAGAATTTGAAATCCCAAGTATATATTTTGATGAAAGTGGAAGAAATACAAATGTTTCTTTAGTTTCTTTATCAGATATGTTGGATTTTGAAAAACCAGTATTTGATGCAAGTATTACTATAGGAAACAAATTAGTCCATTTTAAAAGTGATTATGAAACAAAAAGTATTAATAAGCTATGTAAAAAAGTATTTGCAGGAGGTGACAAGCCAGATGATTTTACTGAAGAGGAAAGTTTGGTTTGCCATGTGCCTGTTATTGGAAATGGCACAAATAAAGAAGGCATATTAGGATAT
The DNA here is from genome assembly GCF_040924245.1 of Ruminococcus sp. J1101004sp1_RTP21198st1_B9_RTP21198_201120. Classification (NCBI taxonomy): domain Bacteria; kingdom Bacillati; phylum Bacillota; class Clostridia; order Eubacteriales; family Oscillospiraceae; genus Ruminococcus; species Ruminococcus sp. J1101004sp1_RTP21198st1_B9_RTP21198_201120. The sequence continues at coordinate 4,614 of NZ_JBCOMI010000048.1, forward strand.
ACGAAGAATGCTCGTGTTTCTGAAAAATGTGTAACACTATCGGCAAGGGGGACAGTAGGTTATTCGTTTTTGCGAGAAGTCCCGTTTACGCCTATTGTAAGATTAATTGTTATGGTATGTGACGAAGACCTTATTTATCCTGAATATCTTGATTTTTTCTTAAAAGCCTTTAATATAGGGAATACTGGTAGTGTAATACCACAGTTGACAGTTCCTTATGTAAAAAAAGTGAAGATTCCACAGCCCCCTAAAATGATTCAGGAGTCAATTATTACGAAATGTCAAGCAATTAAGGTTGAATTTGATGAAAAGAGACTGACAGAAATAGAATACTTTAAAGAGTTAAAAAAAGTGTTCATTGATAATCGCATAGTAAGAATGTAAGGATATATGTGGGGAAGGTATAATCTCTACAACCTTTCTGGCTGAAGACCGATGGCCCCCTTCGTGCGAATTTTCGCAGAATTAAACAGGGGGGATACCCGTCAAGGTCAGTTGATGTGAAAATATCCGCTGAATGTCATCGCTAAAGCCGATTTTGTTTTGCCGGATAATACCAAAATACGCAGAAAAAACGTGTAAAAAACGACATAAAAAGCACAGTTTTTCTGCGTACATTTTGGCAGAAATATAATTCGAATTGTCTTGCTATTCTGTGCAGTCAGAGTGATATATGTACTACCGAATAAAGAAAGGCGGGTACATATTATGAAGAAGGAAATCAGATTTACATTGAAATCAAAGCAGAGACCAAAACTAGCACAGAAGATTGGAAACATACTTGGAACAGCACCGCATTATGAACGGGTACCAAGCTGTGCATATGATATTGCAGGATACCGACTGGACAAAGAGGGAGTACTGCATATCCCAGAGGGAGTAGAGGAAGAAACGGTGGAAGACCTGATTCTGCAGTTACGAGAGTGTGGGTTTCAGGACGATGCAGAAGTAATCGAAGAAGTGCCAGTGCAACAGGAGAAGCTGACAATAGCAATTCCAAAAGATAGTCTTACGGATACGACATTGGAAAATTTGCAGAAGATCATAGCAAATAAGCAGACACTTTTTCAACGTGCATTTCGGATGGACAGCACAGAGATTGAAATTACAGATGAAAAAATAAATTTCACATGGTTTCCATACACAGCGGATGGAGATGAGCTCGCAGCCTACACGCAATTTATCTCAAGGCTGTGTGATATGGCAAGAGATGCAAAAAGGGTATCATCAAAGCCGACCGAAACGGACAATGACAAATATGCTTTCCGCTGTTTTCTGCTCAGACTTGGCTTTATCGGAAAAGAGTATAAGACAGCGAGAAAGATTCTGCTTAGAAATCTTACGGGAAATTCAGCATTCCGCTGCGGAGAATAAGGATAAAATGACATGGGGTGTCGGTGCAGACCGATGCCCTTTTTCTATGGAAAAACAGTTGGGGCAACTTGTGGCAGATGATTTAGGTTATTCTTATAGAGCCTGTATAGAAAATAACCTATATTACTTGCCACATCTTGCCCCAGTGTGAAAACAGCCGTGGTCACGCCCAGCGGTTATCATTTTCTTCCTGTATCTTTCTGCGATAAGCAGTGCGGGATTTTCTACGGTTTCGTTCTTTTTTACATTCTGGATTGTCACAGTATTTCTGGCGGTTCCCGTTTTTGATGAACAGACGGCCGCAACACTCACAGGTGGCAACGCCCACACGGTCGGCATAAGCAATGGGGTAATCCGTAGGGATAGATACATATTGCGACAGAGCGAATCGGGCAGCATCAAAAACAGAATGGAAATCCGGCATGACCTTCAATTCTCCATTTTCATCCAGTCCCAACTTCATGGTTACGCCACTCATTTTATTTAGGTAAGCTGATATTTTACCGAGATGTTTCTGCATAGGAAACGAATTAAAATCTGCAAATTCATTCGTCCATGTGATCTGCGCAAGATCCGTGGAAACGTCAAGCCGTTCCAGACATTTTTTGAACATCAGGATGACAAGGGTATCCCGGTACAGGCTTTCGAGATCTTTCCGCATGGTGTGAACATCAAAAGTGAAATTACCAAGAATGTTAGTGGAAAAATCCCAGTATTCCGTATCCTTTTCAATATCCCAACGATATTCTTCGATGTCCTCAGAGGCATAGTAGGGGTGTGCGTACTGCTGACACCAAGAAATGATATCATCGGCAGCAGTGTAGTCATCTTTTCCACGGATACTCTGGTACAGGTTATTCAGAGAAAGCTAGAGCTCATTTCCGTCCAAGCCGTATCCACGGTTGAGTCTTGGGACATCGCCCTTGCCCAGACAGGCGGTGATTACGATTTTTCCATTCTGTTCTGTCTTTTCATAGTATTTGAAAGTTGCGGTCAGCCGTGCATCCGCACTCATTTTTCCCAAACTGAAATCTTCGTTCATATTCTACCTCCATTCTTACCGATAGAACTTGCTTTCGGTACGAGTTCTTACCAATAGAAAATAGCCTTTGGTAACATTATAAAGTATACTGTGATAGAAAACAAGAGCAATTCATGTTTGGAATGCAGAGAGGAGGATGGCTATGGATAAAGTCACGATGAGCGTACAGGAAATGGCAATGCAGATGGGAATCAGCCTGAGCAAAGCGTATGCACTGACCAGAGAAGCGGATTTTCCAATCGTCCGTGTAGGCAAGCGGGTATTGGTTCCTGTTTCCGAATTTAAGGTGTGGTTATCGGCAAGAGCCACGGAGAAATGATACGTCAGAAAATAAGCGGGGAAGGAGGAGCACAGAATGTATGAGAAACTTCCGGAACAGTTGAAAAAAGACGGACGGTTCTGTCTGTGGAAATATGAAGAAAGAAACGGGCGCATGACAAAAGTGCCGTATCAGACAAATGGCAGAAAAGCGAGCAGTGCCGATAAAAATACCTTTTCGGATTTTCGATTGGCAGTCAATGCAATGGATGGTTATGACGGAATCGGTATGGGTGCATTTGATGATTTCTGCATGGTAGATATCGACCATTGCGTGTTTGGTGGAAAGATGACACAGATGGCAGAAGACATTGTGGAGAGAATGGACTCCTATACAGAATTCAGCCCCTCCGGCACGGGAGTCCGCATAGTATGTAAGGCATCTTCCCTGTCTTATGATACGGGCAGATATTACATCAATAATCAGAAACTTGGTCTGGAAATCTATGCAGCAGGTGTGACGAAGAAATTCTGTACTCTGACAGGAAATGTGATCCGCAACCGTGGTGTTGAGGAGCGAAGCACTGAAATTGGGGAAATACTGGAAACTTATATGCTCCGTCCGATTTCTAAGAAAAAGAACGATGTACAGGATATTCCCGGCAGTTATCTGTCCGATGATTCCGTGGTCCGCCTAGCATCGGATTCCAGACAGGGCGAAAAGTTCAAAGCCTTGTGGAATGGAGAAATTCCGGAAGGAAAATCCCACAGCGATGCGGATATGTCGCTTGCAAGTATCCTTGCATTCTGGTGTGGCGGTGACACAGAGCAGATGGACAGGCTGTTCCGAAGATCGGGATTGATGCGGAGCAAGTGGGACCGTGTGCAGAGTGGCTCAACCTACGGCGCATTGACGATGGAAAAGGCAGTGGCACAGGCACTGGATTTCTACAGACCTTATGCAAGGACATCAGCAGAGAGTGATTTTGATGATATGCTGCAGAAGCTGATAGAACTGAATGTGTCGGATAACAGCAGATACCCGTGGAATGACAACGGCTCAGGCAGATTGTTTGCGGATGTGTATAAAGATATCGCAAGGTATGTGCCGGAAAGGAAAAAGTGGTATGTGTATGACGGAACCCGGTGGATTCCGGACATTGGCGGATTGAAAACAATGGAGCTTGCAAAATCCCTTGCGGACAGTCTGGTCAGATATGCCCTGACAATTACTGATGAACGTATAAGAAAGGACTATCTGGAATATTCTGCGAAATGGCAGAGCCGGAATTACCGTAACACGTATATCAGTGATGCCCAGAGCGTGTATCCGATTGCAATGTCTGAGTTTGACCGCAATGTTTATTACCTGAACTGCCAGAACGGAACACTGGATCTGCAGACGGGAGAGTTCCATCCGCATACACCACAGGACAAGCTGACCAAGATTGCAGGGGCGGTCTATGATCCGAATGCAAAGAATCTACGTTTTACCAGATTTGTTTCAGAGGTGATGAGTGGGGATACGGAGAAAGCAAGGTTCATGCAGAAAAGCCTTGGTTATGGTCTGACAGGTGATACACGCTATGAATGTATGTTTTTCTACTACGGTGCAACCACCAGAAATGGGAAAGGGACTCTGATGGAAAGCACACTTCATGTGATGGGAGATTACGGTTTGACTGTCCGACCGGAAACGATTGCTGCAAAACCGTCTGCCAACAGCCAGAACCCGACAGAGGATATTGCACGTCTTGCCGGAGTGCGGTTCGCCAATATCTCAGAGCCAAGGCGGGGACTGGTGCTGAATGAAGCACAGATCAAAAGCATGACGGGAAATGATACACTGAATGCCAGATTCCTGCATGAAAACAGTTTTGATTTTAAACCACAGTTCAAGCTGTATGTAAATACAAATTATCTTCCGGCTATTACGGATATGACACTGTTTTCGAGCGGACGTGTCGTAATCATTCCCTTTGACAGACATTTTGAGGAATGGGAGCAGGAACAGAATCTGAAAGCAGAATTTTCCAGGCCGGAGGCAGCAAGTGCCATCTTAAACTGGCTGATTGAAGGCTACACCATCTTGAAAGAAGAAGGTTTCGCTCAGCCAAAAGCAGTAAAAGATGCCACCATATCCTATCAGCATGACAGCGATAAGATGGAACTTTTTGTGGAGGAATTTCTGGAACAGGAGAAGGATGCGGAATGCCGGACATCGGCAGTGTATCAGGCATACCGAAACTGGTGCAATGACAATGGATATTTTGCGGAGAACAGCCGGAATTTTAATCAGGCACTCCGCACAATCGGTACGATAGTCCGCAGGCGCCCAAGGGATGGCGGAGAAAAGACTACACTTTTAACTGGATATCGGCTCTTGTGCAGAGATTTCTTCTGTTAAGAAAAAAGGAGGTACACATGGGAAAACAGAAAGCAGCACCACCGATGCGGTTTGAGCCATCGGATTTTTCAACAGACAAGTACAGATGTGTGAATGTCATCAATTTAAGGGACAGATGCCCGGTCATTATCATGGCAAGCGAATCCTGTGACCCGCCTTATTACCGTGTGGTTGACGGGTCATTGGAGATGTTTTATCTGTCCTATTCTGAAGCAGTGGATTATTGCAGACAGAGTGGTTATATGACACAAAAATAATTTTTCAGGAGGTTTATTATGATTAACAGTACAGCTTATTATAACGATTTTTGGAACGAAATGAGAGGAAAACAGGCAGTTACGGACAGCCTTTATAACAACCGTGAAAGCAAGACAAATGAGTACCATCTGCCCGGAGAATCAAATAAAAAATATACGGCAGTACTACAGAAAGAAAGTGCAGTCCGTCAGCTGGCAACCGTTGTGAATGCGACCAGAAGTGACAGCCGTCTTTGGACATTTGACTGTGAAGGTCAGGCTGAATGGGGCGATATGGTCAATCTGGAGGGCATGGATAACGAGGACGATTTTCAGAGATTTGAAGTACAGGCATACCGATTGTCCGAGCTTGTCAGACTTGGATTGGAGTTCGCTTCTGACCAGTCCTTTGCCATAGAGGATTATGTAATCGGGAAAATGGCACGTTGTTTTGGCACAAGCGAGGAACAGGCGTTTATCAACGGAACAGGGGAAAATCAGCCGACAGGTATTCTGCACGCCACTGACGGAGCAGAAACGGGCGTGACGACAGAGAGTGATTCTGCTATCAGCTATGATGAAATCATCAGACTGTATCTGTCCGTGGATAAGAAATACCGTAAACATGGTACATGGCTTATGAATGACGAAACGGCTCTGGCACTCCGTACCCTCAAAGATTCAGCCGGAAACTATCTGTGGAAGGAAAGTGATGAAACGATTTTCTCAAAACCTGTGCAGATTGTTGATTCCATGCCGTCTATCGGAAAGGGGCAGAAAGTAATCGCATTTGGAGATTTCAGCAATTACTGGCTCGTTCAGCGTTTCCCACTGACTATCCGCACACTGAAAGAAAAGTTTGCCATGCGTGGACAGGTAGGGTATCTGGGATGTGAGTATCTGGATGGAAAGTTGATCCGTAAGGATGCAGTCAAGGTACTTCAGATGGCAGCAGACTAAGCAGTTGGGGCTGTGGAAATACTGCAGCCCGTATGGAAGGAGGATTGCACATGGCAATAGAAAAACATGATACTACGGAAAATACACTTGTCCCTGTGAGTGAAAAGTACACACTGACAATCAAAGAAGCAGCATCGTATTTTAATATCGGAACAAAGAAAATGCGTAGACTGGCAGAAGATAACAGAGGAAGATTTGCGGTATTCAGCGGAAATAGGTATCTGATTATCCGCCCGCAGTTTGAAAAATTTATCAGTGCTTCTTCGGAGATATAATTCCGTTTGTCTGCCGAAAGTAGTTGATATTATCAGCGTTCAGAGTGATATATAGTATGACCTCGAAAACCTGTGAAAACAGCCACTTTTGGCAGAAAGGAAGTACTTTTATGGCAAGACCAAGTTTAGCAGAAAAAGATATTTTAAATCCTTCTGAGGCAATTGAATATTTTGTTTTGAGCCGGAGAAAATTTTATGATTTATTGAGTAATACGGATGGGGAAGATTTTCTGGCATACTACGGAGAACGCAAGCTGATTCTTCGTGTAGCCTTTGAAAGGTATCTGTGTAACCATCCAGAACTAAGGAGGCGGGTATAATGGCAAAGGCAGGAAGAGGACAGACAAGGCGTGATTCCAAAAGAAGAGTTCTTAGACCGGGAGAGAGTATAAGGGCAGATGGAAAATATCAATATAAATATCATATTGATGGAAAACCACATTTTGTATACAGTTGGAAACTGGAACCTACGGATAAACTTCCAAAGGGCAAGAAGCCATGCCTCTCCCTTCGTGAATTGGAAAAACAGGTAAACACAGATTTGGATTTGCTTGTAAATATCGTGGACGGACAGATGACAGTCTGCGAACTTGTAGACCGATATTTGAAAACAAAGACCGGAGTAAGGCAAAGCACAAAACAGGGATATGTTACAGTACAGAGATTACTTGCAAAGGAAGCATTTGGCAAAAAGACGATACGAAGTGTGAAAACATCCGATGCAAAGCTGTTCCTTATCAAATTGCAGCAGGAAGATGGCAAAAGCTACAGTTCCATTCATACCATCCGTGGAGTGCTGCGACCAGCCTTTCAGATGGCGGTGGATGATGACATTCTGGTAAAGAATCCATTCGGATTTCAGCTTGCCGGAGTATTGGTAAATGACGCAGTCACAAGAGAGGCAATTTCCAAAGACCAGATGAGAAAGTTCCTAAAGTTTGTGCATGACGATGTAGTGTACTGCAAATACTATGAAGTGGTGTACATACTTTTTCATACGGGAATGCGAATATCGGAATTTTGTGGACTGACACTAAAGGACATTGATCTTGAGAACAGAACTGTAAATATCGACCACCAATTGCAGAGAACATCGGATATGCGATACATCATAGAAACTACAAAGACGGATGCCGGAACAAGAGTATTGCCGATTACAGAGGATGTGGCACAGATGTTTCAGGCAATCATCGAGGACAGAAATGCACCGAAAGTGGAGAAATCCATAGACGGATATAGTGGATTCCTATTTTATGATGATAATGGAATGCCCCTTGTTGCAATGCACTGGCAGCACCGATTCAATCATATGGTTGGCAGATACAATGACATTTACCGGGTGCAGATGCCAAACATTACACCTCATGGTCGAGTTATAATAAGGACAAGTTAGAAAACTCCAGTAAATACAAGGGGTTGCACTAATTTAGTCCTTATTTTTAACTCCCTGAAAAAGGGAAAAATAAGGCAGCGCTGTCATTCCAGAATATGAATTACTACAGATCCAGACTGGAAATGGATTTGTGTAAGACAAGAGTAAAAACAACAGAATTATTGTAATTATAGGACTGAATTAGCTCGCACGGAATATAGATTCCGGTTGTCTAATTCAGTCCTCTTTTTTTGATTGACGACGATGAAAGGTGATGAAAAATGGCTAGAATTATTTCTATTGTAAACCAAAAAGGGGGAACGGGAAAATCCGCATGTACAGCTAATTTAGCAGTAGGATTAGCACAAAAGAATATGAAAGTGTTAATCGTAGATGCAGATCCACAGTCTGATGTATCCGCAGGATTTGGATATCGTGATTGTGATGACAGTAATGAAACACTTACAGCTCTTATGGATGCAGTAATGAAAGATGAAGATATTCCTTCCGACTGTTATATCAGACATCAGGCAGAGGGGATAGACATTATCTGTTCTAACATTGGACTGGCAGGTACGGAAGTACAGTTGGTAAATGCAATGAGCAGGGAATATGTATTGAAACAGATTTTATATGGTATCAAGGATCAATATGATGCAGTCATCATTGATTGTATGCCATCATTGGGAATGATTACGATCAATGCGCTGGCTGCATCAGATGAAGTCCTCATTCCAGTTGAAGCATCCTACCTGCCAATCAAAGGATTGCAGCAGTTGTTAAAAACGATCGGTAAGGTTCGTAAGCAGATCAATCCGAAGTTACAAGTCGGTGGGATTCTGTTCACGATGGTAGATGCTCATACGAATGATGCCAGGAATAATATGGAACTTCTCAGAAATGTATATGGAAGTCAAATTCATATCTTTGATAATTATATTCCATTTTCTGTAAGAATGAAGGAAGCAGTCAGAGAAGGACAGAGTATTTTCTCTTATGATCCGAAAGGCAAAGCTACAGAAGCTTATCGGAGAGTGACGGAGGAGGTGCTGAAAGATGCCATCTAAAAAAAGAGCAACTCCCATTTCCTTACAGCCACTTGATGCGTTGTTTGGAACAAACGAAGAAACAAACAATGGAATTTGCGAGATAGAAATAGGAAGCCTTCATCCATTTCCAAATCACCCGTTTCAAGTAAAAGATGATAAGAAAATGGAAGAATTATCAGAAAGCATTACACAATATGGCATGTTGGTTCCTGGTATTGTGCGGTTGAGAGAGTCTGGTGGTTATGAGCTGGTAGCTGGTCATAGGCGAAAACGAGCATGTGAACTTGCGGGATTAGAGAAAATGCCTGTTATCATCAAAGATCTTACAGATGATGAAGCGACGGTGATCATGGTAGATTCCAACATTCAACGAGAAGAGCTGCTGATCAGCGAAAAGGCATTTGCTTATAAAATGAAATATGAGGCGTTAAAGCGTCAGGGGAAACGGTCTGATTTAACTTCTTGCCAAGTTGGCAAGAAGTTGGCGGCGGAAGAAGTCAGTCAGAATACAGGAGATAGTTCCAGACAGATTCTTCGATATATTCATCTGACAGAGTTAATCACAGAGCTTTTAGAACTGGCAGACGAGAAGAAGCTTCCCTTTAATACAGCTGTTGAAGTTTCATATTTGAGAAGTGAAGAACAACAGATATTGCTTCAGTATATGAGTAATCACAATATGGTACCGTCCTTGAAGCAGGCAAAGGAATTGAAACAGATTTCAAAAGAGCGGATGTTGACGTATTCAGAGATTGATCAGATTTGCATGAATGAAAGTACTGAAAAAGTTCAGGTGCAGATTCCGGCGAAGAAATTGAAACAATATTTTCCAGAGACATATACAAAGACTCAGATGGAAGAAATTATATTTATGCTTCTGGCATCGTGGGCAGAAAGAGAGGGTAAAGAATGAGCAATGAAGATATGGCAAGTAGAATACAAGTCTATCTGAAAAAGATAGAAAAGATACGTGTTAAACGGATGAAAAGAGAGAAGTTTAAACATTTGTTGAAAACATTAGGATTATCAGCAGGAAGAAAGTGAAAGTATGGCTTTAAAAATTGTACGAAGATATGATGCGAACGGAAGGGAGCTCACGGAGAAAGATCTGGAAACCTTTCGATTGGATTCTCCTGTGGTTAGAGAAATATTGGCAAACCTTAATCGGGAGGTGACAGAAGGAATCAGACAGAGGGAGAAAAAAGATGACGATTGAAGACGTAATTAAAAAATCAATTCTGCCGCTGGCATTTATGGTATTCTGGTTTTGGATGACAAAAACAATTATGAAAGTCAGTGGTCAGACGGATTGGTTCTGGTGGATATTTATTGCCGGATTGCCATTTGGAATACATAAAATGCGGCTGATTCTAATCCCTAGAGGAATGGATACCACAGCAACGCTTGGTATGGCTGCATTAAGTGTCATCATTGGAGCTTTGATTGGATGTATCATGATTCCAGTGTATGTAATCCGTGCGGTATACGTTTTCTTACGATATATCATCGGAAAATAATTGAATATTTGATAAGAGGCAGGTTTGCGAAAATAAAATCGTAAGCTTGCCTCTTTTTTTGTACCAAAAATCAGGCAATTCAGGGGAAATCCCTTTTGCAAATATATATACTCGGAGGATTTTTAAGATGAGAGAGCGAATTGAAAGTAAGCATGTAACAAAAGAAATCAAAAGTCAGGTGCCAGTGATTCCGGTGGAAATTGTTAAAGAAAGAGGCTGTACGTTCTGCCCGTATTATCTGGGAAATTATGAGAAACAGCCACGCTGTATGATGAAAACCTGTGCCTGGGATGATGAAAATGAACGTTTCCATCCAGTTCTTCGTGGACTAATTCCATTTTACAAAGAGAAGATGGAAAAAGCAGAAGTGAAGTTCTTGGCAATGAAAAAGATTTACACAACGCTGTTAGGAATGTTTGCCGATGAAATGAAGCAGGAAGAGTTGGAAAAAGATGAATGTTACGGATGTGCCTATGGAAAATGTGGACCATGTATCGGTATCTGTTACAAATCAATGAAAGCATAGGAGGGTTAAGCCAATGAATACAACAGTTATTTCCGGGCGATTGGTAAGAAATCCCGGATACAACGAAGTGGAGAATGAAAAAGGACTTCATAAGATTGCCAAGTTTGTTCTGGCAGTTAGAAGGAATTATTCCGATGAAGTCAGTTTCATTCCGGTAAAGGCTTTTGCAAAGAAAGCAGAATTTGCCAGAGATTATCTGATGCAGGGAACGAAGGTCATGGTGGAAGGCGAGATTGTCACAGGTAATTATGAAGATAAGGATACCGGGAAAAAGATCTATACCACTGAAGTGTATGCAAACCGGATTGAATTCGCAGGTGCAAAAATGGTTGACAGACCACCATTTCCAGAAGATGCGGAAGGGTTTTTAGAGATACCGGAGGGCATGGAAGAGGAAATGCCGTTTAGATAGAGGAGGATAAAAGATGGTTTCAGTAGATCAGGCGTATATGGTAGGGCATATGAAAAATGCCGATGGAAGTATCAATAACAAAAATGTAGTGCTGTCAGCAGCATGTGAAGCAGCGGAACTGTTCCAGTGCATGATGTCAGTAAATCAGAAATTGGAGGACTGGCAGAGATTTAACCACACTTTGGAGATGCATCTGAGAAGTGTGGAATGTGAGAAAATCCATGATATCTGTCAGGCATTATATGGAATGAAACATCCGTCCAATGAACTGGAAGGACTGTATTTGGCAAGAGAGGATGAACAGATATGCCTGCTGTACTATCAGGTATTTGTAGGGATGCTGGAAATCAATATTAATTCAGCCGAAGTGCTGTACAAACAGAAGGAGGAAATAATCAATGAGTAAGATGGAGTATATGCCGGTAGATTGTTTGCAGGTGCCAAAGATGCTGTTCCAGGTGGAAGAATTCAAAAATCTATCAAATACAGCAAAAATTTTATACAGCTTATTTCTGGATCGTTTGAAATTTGCGGTGCAGAATGGCTGGGTAGATCATAATGGAGATCTGTTTGTTATCTATCCAAAAAGCGAAATGAAGAAAGATCTGAATACGACTCGATATGGCGTAGATCAGGCAGTACAGGAACTTGTTAAGATTGGAAAGCTGGTGCGTATTGTTCAAAACGATGGAAAGGCGAACCACTTTTATATCAATGATATTTATGAAAATGAGATGGAGGAAGAATCAATGATGACATTAGACAGAATTATGGCAAATATGCCGATGGAAGAAAGAGAAATTATCATGGACAAGATGGTGGCAGCATCCAGAGATATTCTGGAAACAATTGCGGATATGGGATATCTGGATGAATATGAGACACCACTGACTCCTATGGAAGAGCGTGGCTATTACGATGAAGAAGGCAATCTTGATATTGATGCCGTAGAAGCCGATGGCTATGAGTTTGGCATGGATCTGGCATTTGGCGTGTTATCTATGTATGAAGGAAAGCCTGAACGTGTGCTGGAAATTCAGAAATATGTAAATGAGCAGTATGAGTGCTGCTCTAATAAGAAGTTTATGAAAGTTCTGGAAACAATCGCACGAATGAATGGAAACGAGGAGGTTTATATCGAGGATATGTATGCCTGCAATAAAGAGGCAAGGAATTATTATCTGAGTGAGTTAATGATGTGCTTCAACTTTGTGTTTAATGAGATGTGTCATGGAACAGGCAGTGCAGCAGGGTGTGATTTTAATAATGAGGAAGAATAGGAAATAAGCTATGGCAGATTTTGAATATTTCAGAGCAGAAGAATCTGACCAGTTTTCTTTTTTTCGGATACCAAAAGCTCTGTTCACAGAAAAAGAGTTTGCAAGCCTGTCCACAGACGCAAAGCTCCTTTACGGAATTCTGCTTGATCGAATCAGCCTATCCAAGAAAAATGGATGGATTGATAGTGATGGTTATGTCTATATCATTTACACGATCGCAGAATTGCAGGAACTATTGCGAATGTCGCATACGACAGTGACAAAGCTTCTTTATGAGCTTGACAGTGTGCATGGGATTGGATTGATTGAACGGTATCGGCAGGGGAATAATCGTCCCTCTGTCATATACGTGAAAAATTTTGTGAAACGGATTAGAGGAAAGCCCGTAAGATACTTTGCTTCTGGAACGCCAGAAACTGGAAATCCGGACTGCAAGGAATTGGAAATCCGGATTGCAAGAAACTGGAAGTCCGGAACGCAAAAAAATAGAAGTCCGGACTGCAAGAATCTGGATGGAAGTAATACTAAGATAAATAAGACTGAAAAGAATCATACTGATAAGAGTAAGGGCAATACTCCCGCTCTGGAAGAAAAATTCAGTCTGTATGGGAGATTTAAAAATGTTGTTCTGTCGGAAGCTGAACTGCAGGAGTTGATGACAATATTTCCATGGGATTATCAGAAACGGATTGATCATCTTTCTGTTTATATGAAATCCAGTGGAAAAGAGTATCAGAATCATTTTGCAACAATCTGTCTTTGGGCAGAACGGGATGGCGCCAGGGCAGGAATTGACAAATATGAATTTCAGGAAGGAGAAAGCCTGTGATGGAAAATAAAGTAACAGCAGATTATCTGGATGAAGAGGGATGTCTTCATTGTGGCATCTGTGGAAAAAGAAAACAGATGAAAGTCAGTCTGATGGGATTTGAGCATGTAGTGTCTTGTTTGTGCGAATGCGAGGTGAAAGTCAGACAGGAACTGGATGAAAAGATGCAGCGGGAAGAAGCACAGCGACTGCTTTATCAGAGAAAATCCGTCGGACTTCGGGAAAGAAGATTCTGGGAATGGAAATTTGAAAATGACAATGGAAGCAACCAGAAGATACTAATCGCCAGGCAGTATGTAGAAAACTGGGCAGATATGAAGAGGAAAAATGTAGGATTGCTTTTGATGGGACCAGTTGGAACTGGGAAAAGTTTCTTTGCAGGCTGTATTGCAAATGCACTTTTGGAACAGGGAGAACGTGTCATGATGACAAATTTTTCCAGGATCTTAAATGAAATGACCAGCTATCAGGCAGACAAGAATCAGATCATACAAAATCTTGTGGATTATCCGCTGCTGATTATTGATGATTTAGGCATAGAACGAAATTCCGAGTTTGCTTTGGAGCAGGTCTATAATGTGATAGACAGCCGTTATTGTAAAATGCTTCCGCTGATCGTAACAACGAATCTGGGACTGAATGAAATGAAATCCACAGATTTGGATACTGCCCATCAGCGTATTTACAGTAGAATACTTGAAATGTGTGTTCCCATCTATTGTGGTGGAGAAGATAAGAGAAAAGAAGAAGGGACAGAAAAACTCGTACAGGTGCAGAACCTGATTACCGGTTAATCTGTCTTTTTTCATTAAAGGGGGTGATTGCCATGATTACAGATCTGGACAGCAGTTGAATCGCTGAAAGGAGGGAAAAGTCATGCAGGAAGAGGTAACTCAGAAAACGGTCACGTTCTGTATTCGGGCAACTAAGATTACAGCAGACCTGTTGAAAAAGGTTCTTGTTGCGTATCTGCGTCATCAGAAGCAGAAATCAGTAGAGAAGAAAGCACAGAAAAATCAGCCGAAACAGGGAAAGGTCACGGTAAAAGAGCTGGCAAAACAGAATGCCGGGATGGTCAATATCGAGATCACGGACAAAAATATCAAGTCCTTTGAACGATATGCCAGAAAATACGGAATCAATTATGCTCTGAAAAAAGACAAGAGCAAAGAGCCTCCGGTTTATCTGGTATTCTTCAAGGGACGTGATCAGGATGCACTCAATGCTGCTTTCCGTGAATTTTCCCAGAAACAGATTCAAAAAGCGAATAAACCTTCCATTCATAAGCGTCTTGCAGCTTACCGGGCAATGATGCCAAAGAAATCGAAGGACAAAGTAAAGAACCGGCATCAGGAGCAGAGTCGATGAAAAAGAAAAGCGGCAAAACTCTGATGCAGAAGTGGAAGAATAAAATCGGGGGTAAGCTGTCCGCCCTGGATAAAAAGAAACTGGTTCTTACAAATATTCCTTATGCTCTGGCTGCTTTCTATGCAGACCGGGCATTTTTTCTTTACCGGAACAGTCCGGGAGAAGATATGGGGAACAAACTATTATATGCAATGGAACACGCAGACCGGATTTTTGCTGGTTTTGTGTTAAGCAATAACTGGAAAGATCTGCTAGCAGGTATTGTTGTTGCAGTCGTTCTGAAAGTGTTGGTCTGGCAGAAACAGGCAGACGCAAAGAAATTACGGAAAGGCATCGAGTATGGTTCAGCCAGATGGGGAACCGCAGAGGATATCAAGCCTTATATGTCGGAAGATTCATGGATGAACATTCCATTGACAGCAACAGAAGCACTGACCATGGAGAGCAGACCGAAGCAGCCGAAGTATGCAAGAAATAAAAATATAGTGGTCATCGGCGGCAGTGGTTCCGGTAAGACACGTTTTTTCGTAAAACCATCGGTCATGCAGATGAACTGTTCCATGGTCATTACAGATCCGAAAGGCACTTTGATTGAAGAGTGTGGGAAGATGTTAGCAAAGGGACCACCTAAGAAAGATAAGAATGGAAATATCATGAAAGATAAATCTGGAAAAGTGGTTCATGAGCCATATGTGATTAAGGTTCTGAATACCATCAATTTTTCCAAATCGCTTCATTACAATCCATTTGCTTATATACGGTCTGAAAAAGATATCCTGAAGCTGGTTACAACAATCATTGTTAATACCAAAGGCGAAGGGGAAAAAGCTTCCGAAGATTTTTGGGTGAGTGCGACACGTTCGCAGGCGGTAAAAAGTCTGCGCACAGTGTTGGTTTATTAAATAATAACCAGTCTGTGAACTGG
>NZ_JBCOMI010000049.1:0-19691 GCF_040924245.1 Ruminococcus sp. J1101004sp1_RTP21198st1_B9_RTP21198_201120
ATGGACTGCGTTGCCAGGGATTCCACAGGCAAACAATTTGATGTGGAAATCCAGCAGGATAATGAAGGAGCTTCCCCCAAAAGAGCCCGGTACCATAGTGGACTGATGGATATGAATACCTTAAATCCCGGACAGGATTTTGAGGAACTGCCGGAAAGCTATGTAATTTTTATTACTCGGGACGATATTCTTGGATATGGACTTCCCATTTACCACATTGACCGGCAGATTAAAGAACTGAACGAGGCTTTTCAAGATGAAGCACATATCATATATGTAAATTCCAGGAAGCAGGATGATACAGAACTTGGAAGACTGATGCATGATCTACACTGTAAAAAGGCAGATGAGATGCACAGTCCGATTCTTGCAAAACGAGTATATGAATTGAAGGAGACGCAGAAAGGGGTGGAACTTATGTGCCATGAAATGGAGAAAATTTATAGTGAAGGAATGGAAAGCGGAGAGAAACGTGGTATAGAAATGGGCGAGTTAAAAGCCAAAAAAGAAACCATCCTTTCGCTGGCTGAAATGGGAATCCCAGTTGATAAAATTGCGAAAGCCGTAAATCTCAGCGAAAAAGATGTCCAGAAATGGATTGATGAGAATTTGTGCATAATGAAATAAGTAGGATAATATTGTTGATGGGCAGGTCTGTTTCGGGCTTGCTCATTTTTCAAAGAACTTACTAATCTTTCACAAAATGAAGATTTTTATAATGTACCCTATAAGGTGGACACAACAAGCCAAAGGGATTACTTGAAATGTTGATTACCGCTAGGGAAAATAATATATGAGCGCCACGCCAGAAGAAAAAAAGAAGCGGTTACATAAAGATTTTGATATTGCCATGACAGAAGAATTCGAGAGTGAGGTGAGAGACATGTGTAATCTAAGTAGAGCTCTTGTAGACCAGGGAATTGAACAAGGAATGAAACAGGGAGTTGAAAAAGAAAAAATGTCCCTGGCCCAGATGATGATCGAGGAAAAGGAACCTGTCGATAAGATTTCAAAATATACAGGCTATGCTATCGACAAGTTAAAGGAAATTGCAGCGGCAATGGGACAGACACTTGTGTAACATATGATTTTATAGGAAGAGGCTGTCGGGAAATAGACAGTTCTAAGAGAGGGAGGGTGTGACTCATATAAACACAATTAACAAAATGAAATCAAAAATGTAGTGGGATTTGAGGAATCAAAACGACTTCCAGATGGATCGTTCTTGATTCCTTTTTCTTTACAAATCGGTTACGTTCGCAGTACTGAAATTAGTGTATAATTGTAATAGTAAAAATCACGCACAATAAAGAAATAATCGGGTTTGTGTAAAATGAAAGGAACATTATTATGAAAGCAAGAATACTGGTGATAGAAGATGAAATGGCAATCAATGATCTGCTTTGTATGAATCTGGAAGCTGCTGGTTATGAAACAGTAGGTTATCTGGATGGAAATGATGCAAGTGAAGGCGTCGTACAGGACCATGAATTTCAGTGCGCACTTGTGGATATTATGCTTCCGGGAAAGGATGGTTATACCCTTTTACCGGAATTAAAAAAGTTTGGTATTCCGGTTATATTTCTTACGGCAAAGGCTGATGTTACAAGTAAAGTAAAAGGGTTAAAAGACGGAGCCGAGGACTATATAGTAAAGCCTTTTGAAATGCTGGAGGTAATGGTGCGTTTGGAAAAAGTATTAGATCGTTATGGAACGGCACCGAAACAGATTCAGATAGACGATGTCATAATTGATACCGTAAGTCACATAGTTACGAAAAATGGAGAAGAAATATATTTAAAACCTATGGAATATAACTGCCTTATGGTGTTCGTAAAAAACCCAAATAAAGCACTTACCAGAAGCCAGATCTTGCAGGAACTGTGGAAGGAGGAATTCTGCGGAGAAACAAGAACTGTGGATGCACACGTTGGACGCATCAGAAAAAAACTAAGCTGGCAGGATAAAATCAAAACCATTCCCAGAATTGGTTATCGACTTGAGGTGGATTTATGAAGCTATTTACAAAAATTTTTTTACAGGTAATCTGCATGGTGCTTCTGCTGTCATCTGGAATTTTTTTCTATACAACTTACAGGTGGAAAAATCAGAGCATACAGAATATCAACAGTTATGAAAATAGCAGGTTTCAAACAAATATTTCTAAGTTTGAAAACATGCTAATGCGGATTAAAAGTAAAACACAGGACTCTGATGATAAAATCCGGGAAAAAATGATTATTTATACTTTTCGTCAGGTATTCCACGACAGTGCCGTTTTATATCAGGATGGAAAAGAACAATATAATGGGACAAAATATGAGTTTGATCTGCAAAATATCAGAAACCTAACAAAAAACAAACACGATGGATTCGAAAATGACAGCTATTGTGATAAACCACTGATCAGCAAAACAAATGGCAACGTATTTTTGCTCTTTTATTTTTCCAGCTACAGTTCTACAGACATGAACTATCAGATTGTCACCTACAAAGATATTACCAGTGTACAAAAACAGAGTCAGACACTGTTTTATCAGGCAGGAGGGTTTACCCTGTTTCTGGTTCTGTTTGTTGGCTTTTTCCTGTTTTTGACTTTGCGGAAAATTATGGAACCGCTCACAAGGCTAAAAGAAGCGGCTGTTTCTGTGGCAAATGGAAATTATGAGATAAAAGTGCCATCAGAAGGAAAAACGGAACTGGCACAGGTTGGGAAAAGCTTTAATCTTATGACAGGTAAAGTAAGGGAGCAGATTGAAAAGCTTTCTTCCGTAAACCAGGCACAGAGACAGCTGCTTGGAAGTTTGGCCCATGAATTAAAGACCCCAATGACCGCAATCATAGGATATGCAGATACACTTCTAACGGTACGCCTATCTCCCAAGAGGCAGGAGATAGCGCTTGATTATATTAGAAATGAATGCCGAAGGCTTTCCAGACTTTCTGTGAAAATGCTGGAACTTACCGGATTATATGAAACAGGTGAAACAGAATTTGTTCCAGTGGAAGTTCAGATGAATCAATTTCTGGAAGATGTAAAAAAACTTGTTATTTACAGGCTTCAGGAGAGAAATATTTGTCTTGAGATTCATTGTAATCCAGAGAATCTTAGAAAAACATTTGATCCGGACCTTATGATGAGTGCAGTGACAAATTTTATTGATAATGCAGTCAAGGCTTCCGATGAGAATTCAAAAATCGTACTGGAGGCAACCCAAAATCATTTATCCGTTCAGGATTATGGGAAGGGAATTCCAGAAGAAGATCTGAAAAGAGTAACAGAAGCTTTTTATATGGTCGATAAATCACGTTCCAGAGTAAAGGGAAGTGTTGGGCTTGGTCTTGCGCTATGCCAGAAAATTGCAGATATACATGGATTTCAGCTGGAAATTACAAGTCATCTGGGAAAAGGAACGATCGTATCTGTTTTATGGTAAATAATTGGAATTTACAGAACAGTTACAACTTGCGGAAGATTTGGTGTAATGAAAGATGCTATACTTGTGGACATAAACAGGAAGGAGAATTTATTCAACATGAGAAAAAACATAAATAAAATTGTAGGATTAACACTTTGTATAGGAATGCTCACTGGATGTGCCCATACCCCGGAATCTTCCCTTGTAAAACCAAAAGGAAGCAAGGCAGAAGATGCTTATACAGAAGCTGAAGGCGTAGATATGGTGAAGGAGGACTCTTCTGAAAATACAAAGGATAAGAACACAGCGGTAAGAACAACTATTCGAGACCTGCTCAATGCTCCGGAAACTTATAAAAGTCAGACTACAGATGACAGTGCAAAACTTGTAGTGAACACGGATGCCACCGTAGAAATACCGGATGTAGAAAAGATATCCGCAATTTCTGTCACGCCTGCAGAAGTTACACAGGATCTTCTTGACCGTATTACAGATGCCTTTTTCTCAGAGGCAAAGCTGTATACATTGGATAGCTATTATACCCAGACAAAGGATGAAATCAAAAAAACGTTGGATGAACTAAAAGAAGATGTAGCAAACGGAAATCTGGATCCCTATAACTATGGAACAGATGAAGATGGAAATTATATTTATGACATTTATGGAGAAATTGAGATGTATGAGCAGGAATATGAGTCTGCTCCGGAAACGAAGACTCTGGTAGAAGGAAGACCTGTTGCAGGCTCCCATGAGACAGAAAATGGTACTGCGGAAAATGACTTCTCCGGTGTTGCACAGATGCCGGATAGATCGGAATATTTTTACAAGACATCTTCCTACGGATCCGATACCTTATCTGTCAAAATCCGAAAAACGGCAAAATCTGGCGGGGAAAAGCTGCCTGCGGACACGATCTGGTCTGAGTATACTTCTTTCAGTGAAGGAGAAAAACCTACTGAGGAGTCCATTGGGATTTCATTAGATGAAGCAAAAAAAATGGTACAGGAAAAAGTAGATAAAATGGGGATTACAGATCTGCAGTTTTCAGACTGGAGTTATGCATTGTGCAATAGTCTTGAAGAGGATAATAGTTTAAGTAATCTTGGAAGCGGATATGCGATTTATTACACACGTACTATAAACGGTATTCCGATTACTCAGACAATGGCAGATGGCGGTGCTTTGGAAGATATGGACAGCACTATGGAGACCTGGTCTTATGAAAGTCTTTATTTCTTTGTCGATAAAGATGGAATTGAAAGCATGTCTTATTCAAACCCTTATACCATAGGAGAGACAAAAACAGAAAATTTAAACCTTCTTCCATTTTCTGAGATTATGAAAACATATGAAAAAATGATGGTAGTAACCAATGCAGATAATATGGAATATGAAAAATCAAGAGTTTATGACATTGACCGGATTGTTCTGGGCTATGCCAGAATTTATGAACCATCCACAGATCCGCATACAGGTCTTCTGGTTCCCGTTTGGGATTTCTTTGGAAGCAGAAAAGTGGAAGGTGACTATGATGGGAATAGTTACTCGGACATCACAGACTATCCAAGCTGGAGCTTCCTTACCATTAACGCCGTGGATGGCAGTATTATAGACAGGGATCTGGGCTACTGATATGAAGCAGGTACTTGGAATTGTACATTACAATTTCTTTGGCTATTTTCGAAATCCAAAAGTCATTTTTACCTTCCTTCTGGAATTTGTACTTAGCTTTCTTCTCACTGGAAGAATCATGGTTGTTATGGAAAACTATGATACACCGGTACAGGCCGTAGAGCCATTTCTTTGGACCTTTGGGGATGGAACAGCAGTACTGCTCAGTTCTCTTCTGTTGCTTCTGCTGTTCTCAGACCTGCCAAAGATGACACCAGTTACTCCATATCAGTTAATTCGAACAACAAAGAAAAAATGGCTTTTGGGACAGTTTATTTATATTATTCTTGTGACTGCTCTTTATACAGTATTGATGCTGCTATTTACATCTGTACTGTGTATGAAGGACAGTTATCCGGGCAACCTGTGGAGCGAGACTGCTGCCATGCTCGGATATTCTGAACTGGGGAAAAACTTGCAGGTCCCCTCTACAGTAAGAGTCATGGAGAGTATCTCTCCGTATGGCTGTATGCTGCAGGTTTTTCTCCTGTTATTCTGCTATTCCCTGACACTTGGTTTTGTGATCCTTGTTGGAAATCTTTATAAAGGAAAAACAAAAGGCATGGTGTTTGGACTACTTTATAGTGTATTTGGATTTTTACTGGAACCCAGTGTGGTAGCCGCAATTTTGCATAAGGAAAAATATGAAATGTATCAAGTGAATGTACTGATCTGCTGGATCAGTCCTTTGAACCAGGCTGTATATGGAAAACATAACTTTGGCTATGATCTATTACTTCCGACCATCTGGCAGTCCTGTATGTTCTTCGCAGGTATTTTATTTGTTCTTATGGTTCTGGCACTTCGCAGGATGAAAAAATATCCCTTTGAATTTCTGGGAGAAAAAACATAATCAGAAGGGGAAATATCTATGCGGGTAGAAACAAAACGTATGCTTCTTGGCAGGAGTTTCCTGGCGGCATGGCTGATTGCCTGCTTTTCTATCGCAGCAGGTCAGACTTATCCAAGTTTGAAAAAAGCATTAACATGTGGAACTTTTATCAGCCTGCTGGATGGTTCATTGAAAAGTCAGATGGTATCTTTTGCCATCCCTGTAGCTGCAGTACTGCCGTGGAGTGATTCTTTTTTACAGGAGTATAAAAGTGGATTTTTAAAAGCTGCATTTCCCAGGACAAACCGCAGGCTATATGTGGAAGGAAAAGTCTTTTCTGTTATGACATCTGGATTTTTAGTCTGGATATTTGCTATAAGCACCATACTTCTTGTTAATTTTGTTATATTTTATCCTATGGAAATAAAAGGCAGCTTTCCAAAGGAACAGTTTCTGGAGCTGCTTATGAAAGCTCTTAGGATGGGACTGATCGGAAGTATTCTAAGCACTTTTGGTGGAATCTGTGGTACCTTATGGAATTCAGCTTATATGGCATATGGGATTCCTTTTGTCAGCTATTATTTTGGAATTATACTTCATGACCGCTATTTCAAAGACCAGATCTGGTTTTACCCAGTGGAATGGATTCTGGCAGATGGAAACTGGGGAACGGATAAAGCGGGATTGTGGTTATTTCTGCTATTATTTTTATTGGTGTTAATGGGAATTTTTGGAGGTGTTTTAAATGGAAAAGTGGAAGAAATCTGAATTTCAAAATACCTGTGTGAAAATAGAACACGTAACCAAAAGGTTCGGGGAAGATCTGGTATTAAAAGAAGTAAATCTTACCTTAAAGGTGGGACAGGTTTACGGCGTTGTAGGAAATAATGGCTCTGGCAAAACAGTACTTATGAAATGTATCTGCGGATTCCTTCCTGTTACCACAGGCACCATCCGTGTTTTCGGAAAAGAAATTGGTCGTGATGTAGATTTTCCAGAAAGCCTTGGTGTCATCATTGAGACGCCTGGATTTCTTACCCAGTATACCGGTGTAAAGAACCTGGAAATACTGGCAGATATGAAAAGAATGATTTCAAAGGCAGATATCCGCCTGATCCTAAAAAAAGTAGGACTGGATCCGGATATGAAAAAGCCGGTTGGAAAGTACTCTCTTGGAATGCGGCAACGCCTTGGGATTGCACAGGCCATTATGGAAGATCCTCGCTTCCTGATTCTGGATGAACCATTTAACGGTCTGGATAAACACGGCGTGGCAGAGATCAGGGAACTTTTGCTTGTTTTAAAGGCAGCTGGAAAAACCATTTTATTGGCAAGCCATAATGATGAGGATATCCGGATTTTATGTGATCACGTATATGAGATGGATGGCGGAGTTTTAAGAGAAAGGACAGCCTGAAAATGGGAAAAAAATTTGTGAAAACCACATTCGCAATATTAAGTTTCATGATGCTTCTGCCGACATCTGTTTTTGCAGAAGATGCAGGGAATATGGAAGCTGCTTTTGTGGGAGAGTCTGTTCTGGAAGCAGATCAGTCAGCTTCTTATAGTGATGCAGACAGTACATTGCCTTTTGAAGAGGAAAAAAACAATCCTACAGATGAGAAGATTCCGGAAACTGAGGAACAGACTCCTGAAAAAACGGATTCGGAAAATCAAAATTCTGACCTGGATGGATTTATATCAGGAGACGCTTCTGCTGAGGACGAAAAGAAGACAATCCATGTCATAATAGAAAATGGAAATACTGATACAGATAATGGAACACAGATCACAGATCCTGTTATAGATAGTGGGGATTATTCTGCTGGAGAGTATAGTGGAGGCGGTTCTTCTGCCAGCTCGTCTGGTGAGAAAATACTACATAAACCGCAGGTTCTTTTAGAGGATAACAATCTTTCCGGACAAAATCTAAAAGCAGGCTCTGTCACAGAAATGTCACTGACATTCCGGAATAAAAGCCGTAGCCAGAATGTATTTGGTCTAAAGATTTCTATTTCTGCGGATACAAAGGGAATTGAATTTGAGAGAAACTCTTTTTATGTTCAGAGACTGACTCCAGGAGAAGCAATTACCCTGAAGCAAAAGGTCACTATAGCAGAGGACTGTACTCCAGGTCAGGCAACCGTTTCTTTTTCTCTGGATTACGAAGATTCAAAAGCGACGGGAGCTACAGGTACAGAAACGCTGTCCTTTCAGATCACTCAGCCGGCGCGTGCAAAACTGGAAGCTTCTGATATTCCTTCCGTTTTATATACCATGGATACGGTAGAAATTCCGGTGAAAGCAATGAATCTTGGAAGGGATAAGATATATAATGCAAGTGTCCGGCTGGAAGCAGACGGATTGAACCCAAAAGAGTCCGCTTTTTTAGGAACATTAGAAGCTGGAACCGCAGTACAGGGAAGTCTCCGTGTGTATGTAAAAGGAAAATCAGAAGAAGATGACGGTTCTTTTCCTGGCAGGATTACCGGAAAACTGATTCTTACTTATGAGGATGCAGCCGGCAATTCCTATGAGGAAAGTACAGAGTTTGAGTCTGAGATTAAAGAAGCTAAAATCCAGTCTTTAAAAATAGAGGATGACCAGGAAGAAACAAACAACTGGTGGTATTCCGTTATTGCAGTTATTGCAGTACTGCTTGTTTCTGTGATTCTACTTCTTTTGGGTAAGCTTCATAAGAAAAACATACTTCTGGAAGAAACCAGAAAGGTGGATGCCCATTGAAAAAGAATAGAATAGATAGTTTTACCTGTTTTGTAGGTTTTCTTCTGATATTGGCATTATTTTTCTCTATAAAGCTTTTTGCAGGAATACAGGATGGGAAAAAACAATACTTGGCACTGGTTTCCCTTGGAGACCTTACTTATGATGATGATTTTTTGAAAAAGGCAAAAAAAATAGAAGGGATAAAAGAGATATGGCCCGTTGTGGAAATTCCAGTAACCATCAAGATTGAAGATTATACGGAAACAGCCACCTTTTTAGGAATAGATCTGAATGCGTTTGGAGAAAATCCAGAGCAGAATGATTTAGGAAATACACCGGTGTTGTTGCTTGGAAGTAAAGCATTGCAAAACATGAAAGACTCAAATAATCATTCCATTTCAAAAAAACAACAGGAAAAATTCCTGCAAATGGGAGAAAATCTAACCATTTCTTATGCACTTGCTGGAAATACAAAAGAGCTTTCTGGCGCGGCAGATCATCTAGTATCCTTGACTGGGCACGAAGAAAATGAACAGCAAACTGTTTATCTTCCATGTAAAGTAACTGCCGTAACGGAAAATGAAGATATCTATATTCCTTTATCACAGGCGCAGGAGCTTTGCAGTGAGATGGGTGAGCCGCTTAAAATTAC
The DNA here is from genome assembly GCF_040924245.1 of Ruminococcus sp. J1101004sp1_RTP21198st1_B9_RTP21198_201120. Taxonomy (NCBI): domain Bacteria; kingdom Bacillati; phylum Bacillota; class Clostridia; order Eubacteriales; family Oscillospiraceae; genus Ruminococcus; species Ruminococcus sp. J1101004sp1_RTP21198st1_B9_RTP21198_201120. Next base: position 9,302 of record NZ_JBCOMI010000049.1, read on the forward strand.
AAAAATTTATTTGAAAGTGAATGGAAAAATGAATCTGGAGAAGGCAAAAAAATTATTTGAATAAGGTATTCTTGCAAAATTAATTTGTATCAATCTCTGGTATTCATTTGACTAACTATTGTATTTTGTGCATGTTTTATGTAATTTTATCCATGTACTTATTTAAAAGAAAAGTATATACTTTATTCTTGTAAATAAAAGTATTTTATTCCCCTAAGGCTTGCTCCATTGTCTGCATGACAGGCAATGGAGGCCTTCTTCCAACGTATTAATCATAATAAATTGGTATTTTTGTAAATTGTACCATATAATGGAAAACTGTTAGATTGTGATCTTTTAGATACAATTTAGCAGTTTTTTATATGATGGAAATCCAATACAAAAAACCACTTTTTCATGCTATACTTCATTTATGAATTATAGCAAGAGCAACACCAATAAAAAGGTCTGGGCTGTCTTGCTTAATTTGATATTGCAGGGAAGTCAAATGCAATGCGGTACTTCCGTATTTGCCACTCTGAAAACCTTTGAGCCCTCGCTCCGTCATATAATTAAACAATTCGCCTTGCTGTATTTTCTGCAAAGTTCGTTGTAGGTAATGCGATTTTTTTATTCAAAAACAATACCCACTCTTGTTTCTGTTTTAGGAAAGAATGTAATTTATAGTAAATGAGTAGAAATTGCGATTGGTTTTTGATATAATAATGGACAGATAATTTGTAGTTATCCATTGAATATTATTACAAAAAACAGAATTAAAATCATTTTTAAATAGTATAGTTTAGGAGTAAGCTATGAATGTAAGTTATAAAATTAAACAAATTAAAAATGTGAAAGATAAAGATTTAACAGATGCTCTTGACATATATGTGCATACTGTAGATGAAAATTCGGAAACATCAACTTCTCAAATAAGAGATTATATACAAAACAAATATAACGATACCAGAAAAATGTTTTTTTATATTCTTTATGCAAATGATGTTGTAGTTGGCTTTGCAGAATATGGTTTTCTTCCGCAAAGCCAAGTATTACTTATTGATTATATATGTACAAAGCCCAGAAATCATACATACTTTTACAATTTCTATCAAATGCTTTTTGAAGATATAACTGAAATTCTAAAAAAGAATAATTTATATATTAAATATATTATGACAGAATTATCTTTAAAAAAAGACAATGAAAATAAGTATATAGATATAGATAGTAATTATTTCAGACAGTTGCTTTCAAGAGAGGGATTTCAAATACTACGCGCACCTTATTATCAACCATATTTTAATATGAGACATACATTATCATCAGCAGATTTTAATATAGCAATTAAACCATTGATTAATGGTGTATTTCCCAAAACCAATATTACTGAATCCTTTTATCAGGAATTGATTACTGATCTTTACCAAAATCATTATGCAGCTTGGTATAAAAAATATATGAATTCAGATGTGGTTAATCAATTCTTCGATGGTTTATTAAAAAAAATCCAAAAAGAATTTACTAAAAAAATTGAAATTGATGATATAACATTGGTTAATTGTGCTTTATTCGAAAAAGGATTATGCCAACAAATTTCAACTGAAAACATAACCCTAAAAAAGAAACAAATTTATTTTCTGAAACAGTGGATATTACGTATTATGTGCGTGATTTTCTCTTTGGCAACATGTATTTTTTGTTATTCTGATCGATTTGATTCGACAGAGGTATTTTTGTGTTCATTACTTACTATAATTTCTTCATCTATATCACTTTACCAGTTTATTAGAGAATATTTTTTTCAAAAATAACAATTTCATTATGTGCAAAAAAATAGGAACATGGTTGTAAGAAATCATCAAATTTTGAATATTTGGCAGATCTTTTTTCAGAAACTCCAAATCTATAAAGTAATGATGAAAGAATATGGAAACGATATTTTCTTTTACATATAAAACTGTAATAATCAGCTAATTGTATTAAAAACTTTTCACTATACATCCATAAATAGTGAATTTGATTATTGTACTGATATTTTTGCACAAATACTGTTTTGGCATATTTCTTTGTAAAAAGAAATTCTGCACTATTTGATCTTTCAAATTCGAGGATTAAAGTGCCACCAGGTTTTAATATTCTGCTAAATTCCGCAATTGCTTTTTGAACATCAGCATAATTAATAACGCTGCCTACACAAATAATACAATCTACAGAACTGTCCGGCATGGGTATTTTCTCTACAGAGGCAATTAAGTATTTTTCAAACATGTTGACATAATCTTCTATAATATCCATATAAATAATTGTGCATGGAGTTTTATAAGTTGTTTTACCACATCCGGCATTTAGAATAACCTGAGAGGAACTAAGATGTAGTTCATCCAAATACTTTTGAACATATTTGTTCAAAATATTATATGTGCAGGTATGCCATATATCATTGTTAGGCCACGGCTCTGATTGGGTATAATTTTCTTTTGCTGCTTCTTCAATATCTATAACCTTCTTTACATTCATATTAATATTCTCCAATTATAGCAATTATGTTTATTTTAGCAAGTTTTCAATGGATAACTACAAATTATCGAATACACGGCAGCTAAATCAGGTGTTTTATGTTTGGCTTTTTTGACAAAAAATTCATTTTACAGTACTGTGATAGGAAAAAAAAGGAGTATTAACAATGAATTTACAGGATAGAGCAAAAGAGTATTTAGAATATTGTACCTACAGAAAAGAACTGGACGCCAAAACAGTAAAAGCGTACCGTATTGATCTGAAGCAATATTTTTCGTTTGTGTGCTGTGATGAGCCTGAAAAAGAAACAATTGAGAGATATATTACGAATCTGCATAAAAAATACAAGCAGAAAACAGTGAAAAGAAAAATTGCCTCGGTAAAAGCCTTTTATAGTTACCTGGAAGAAGAGGAAATGTTAGACCAGAATCCTTTTCGAAAAATAAAAGTTAAATTTAAAGAGACAATAGTTCTTCCTCGAATTATCCCCAGAGAAGAGATCGAGCAGCTTCTCAATTATATGTATACTTACTTGAAAGACCTTTCTGGCTCTGGGTATAAATACGGTTTGCGTGATGCGGCGGTTGTAGAGCTGTTTTTTGCCACCGGCGCGAGAGTATACGAGATTTCAAATATCCGAAATGAGAGCATAAATTTGAATTCTGGACTGATAAGAATTATGGGGAAAGGAGGAAAAGAGAGATATATTCAAATCAGTAATGATGCAGTTTTGGAAATTCTGCGGAAATATTATGTAGAAAATGAAAAGGAAATAAAAAAGAGTGGGTATTTTTTTGTGAATAAAAGAGGCAACAGATACACAGAACAATCTATTCGCCTTATGCTGAGAAAATACACGAAAAAGGCCGGAATTGAAACAAAGATTACACCCCATATGTTCCGGCATTCATTCGCTACATATTTGATTGAAGAAGGTGTTGATGTAAGTTGTGTACAGCAGATTTTGGGACACTCATCAATAAAAACGACCCAGATATATATTCATATAGCCGCCAAAAAACAAGCGGATATTTTACGAGAACTGCATCCAAGGAATAATATGAAAATTGTGAATGTTGCGTGAGAAATACATCGAAAATATAAAAATTCTCTGACCAGCTGAAAAGGTGGTCTTGTTGTCGTATGTTAATATTCGATATGACTTAGCCGAGGGCAGAATAAAGAATCTGATAGTGCAGATTGCTAAAAGTCTAAATCATGGGATTTCTTTGTCATACGAGAGTAGTAGACCTTAAAATTTCCCTATAGGTTTATATAGAACGAAGTTTATATTAGTAGAAAAATGAATCAATATTTGTTATAATCGAAAATAAGATAATTAGCAATTATCCATTATTAAAAGATTTCGTGCATTAAAAGGATGAAAGATAACATGAGTTTTGCAACAGACAATTGGGAAGAGTTTGAAAAACTTTCAATCAGCATATTAGAGACATATTTACCAGCAGATTCTGAAATCAGTTATTCTATCACACATACTCCCAATCGCAAGGATGGTGGTTATGATGGACTTATCATAATCGCTTCAGATAATAAGAACATAGATCAATGTAAAATATTATCAGAATCAAAGCTCCGCGAACCGTCAAATAAAGATCTGCCTATGTCCGACTTTTCCAAAACATTGATTATAGCAATCAATTTAATGGCGCAGAAAATATACATCTTTACAAACCTACATTATTCCACTGAAACCCAGAAACGAATACATAAATTTTCCAGTTTTTCAAATATACAAGTAGAGCTTGTTGATATATTTGAGGTATCCGACAGAGTAAAAGAATTATATAAAACTTTGAAGGCTACATATTCACCTTCCTTTTTGAAACAATTAATAGATTCTGTAAGTACTCATCCGGTTTCCAAACGAGTATCATCTGAGAAAAAAGTACACATTACTTCATTGAACAAACTTATTGGATCAGATAGAAACTATCAGTTGGATCAGTGCTATAAGGCTATTTCCGGGAAAAAGGGTATTGTCATTATAAAAGGGTGCTCAGGCTGTGGAAAGTCCTTTTTTATTGAGCATTTACTTAATAAAATGTATAGAGAAAGTTCAATTCCTTATCATAAAATTAATATGGAAGAATTTTCTACCGTGCAGGCATTTCTGCTAAAAATTCTTTCATCTATTTGGAATATTGATACTTTGGATATTACGAATTTTTCTGAGCAGGATATCAATGAAATAACGGATTATTTATCTGAAGAAGAATTAAGCATCCGTTCAAGAACCTCCTTGTTAAATATTCTGAAACCGAAATCTGTGCCAAGTGAAACGCAGCAGGATATCTTACAGTTTTACTTTTTTGAATATTTATATCGCATATATGTGCCTATATTAAGGAGAAAAAAACAGGTTATATATTTTGATAATCTGGATTACGCTTCTGGTTCAGCTTTTCAAATTTTAAACAAATTTATAAAAAAATTTGAAAAGGAAAATATTTTACTTTTACTTGAAATTAGAACCGATATTAAGAAATGTGAAGATTTTCTGTCGCATCTTATGAGAGACGTTCCTGTTATATATATAACAGAAATCAAGGAATTCGATTCCGTAGAATTAAGCCAGTATTTTGAATATAAGTATAAAAATGAATTTTCCTATGAGGAAGAAAAGGCTTTGAAGAAAATTCTGCCGAGAACTCCTTTGCTCATTGATACTATTACAGAACTATTCAGACATGATTTGGGAATGAGAGGCTCTTTATATACTCTGGATATGACAAGATTATATAAAAATCAGAAATATCTTCAAAGTATTTCCTTCGAATATGTCAAAAAAATAATAGTAGAATCCGAAATAGAGGTTCAGAATCTGGCTTGCATGATTGGCTTGATGGAGGGAAATCTTTTAGAATCCGATTTAAAGATTATATGTAATAATTATTCTGTAAAGGAAGGTTTGTTCCGTACGAAGTTATTTCAATTTCAAAATGGTAACATACAGATCAGACATATGTTCTATTTAGGTCCTTTACAACAAATGGCTTTTCTTTCCTCGTACAGGCAGCATGAAATTTATACGATGCTTTTTGATAAAATTGAATTACTATCTGTTGACATATTTTGTAAAACTATAAAAAAAATCCAATTGGCAATTTTCCTGGAAAACAGGCAATACCTGGAAGAAACATGGAAAGAAGTTATCTCGAATCTATTGCGTCAGGAAGACTATGTACTTGCTCAATCTTTATTAAAAGAAGTATATAGTTTAATGGAAAATGATTTTTCAGCTTCAGAATTATTTGACACTTTTCTAATGTCATCTTACTGTTGCCTAAAATTATGCGATTTCCATAGTGATTTGTTGCAAACATGTTTTCGTGAATTACATAACCTTTCTTTAATTGCTAAAATTTCTCCTGAACAAATGAAATGGTATCATTTGCTGCAGGCAAAATATTACCTAGCTGTGGGGCAGTATCAGGCACTTATAAAGCAGACCGACGAACTGAGAACAATAGAACCCCAATTACGCCACATCCGCGCCATTGGCATAAAACATCAATGTGGAATGAGCTGCTGTATTCTTAGTCTTAAACGGGGAATAAAAAGGTTCCCGGAAAATATGCTTCTGAAATACAGCTATTACGATCACCTATTAGCAATCAGTATCAATAGGGGAAACTTCAAAAAAGCTAAAGCAAACATAGATATTTTAAAAACATATAAAGAAGCTTTATCCTTGGAAGATCAAATTCATCTGGAATTTAATGAATTAACGGTTCTATTTTATTCCAAAGAAATGACAGATATCAGGCAATTATTAGATCTGTGCGGAAAGGCTTATCAGAATAACCTATATGTTGAATTAAGCCGGTCTTATAATTTACTAGGGCAATTTTTCTGGGCAAAAAAAGAATGGGAAAAAGCTATCGAGGCATTTAATGAAGCTGCCGGTTTACAGGATCGTACAGAGCATCAAACCTACCGCTGGATAGCAAAAACAAATCTGGCACTGATCAATCTGGAATTAAAAAATAAATCTGAAGCCGTTATGCATGCCAGAGAAATCATCTTGGGATATTATAGCTCCAAACAAGATAAGTTTAAACATATTTTTGCAGCTGATAATAAAACAGCATATACGGACTTCTTTACTGATAAAGAAATGGTCTCCATTTTGCTTATGCTGAGAATCTTATATAAAAATGATCAAACTGAATATACCAAGATAATCGAAAAGGTAACGCAGACAGATATTGGAGTTTTGCCAAAAGAATTCGAATACTTTATCTCTCATTCTTTAGTTTCAGAATTGAAAAAGACTTATTACTATGTGGATGGAAATTTTATGATCAAATGTTAAGGGACTGTCCTGTTATTTCATATTAATAACAGGACAGTTTCAAAAAAACCATCATAAAAATTCGAAATAGAGGATAATTCTATCTTGCACTTTTTATGTAATATCTTATTCTCAATATATTGCTCTGTCAATAAAACGCCAATCCATAACAGAACAGTATTATCTATTAATTGAAGTTTCTGCGAATTCAGAGGTTCTAATATGCTATCCCCATAATACTCCATATAGGTATAAGCCTCATCAATACCTGTTTCTCCAAAATAAATGTCACAACTTGGAAGAAGGAAAGTCTGCACATTGGACTGTACAATATGGTTCAATATGCTTTTTCCATAATTCATCCCATATTTGGACGGGATCTGGGTGCGAATATGTGTAATTTTGTTAAATATGCTCTTTGTGCAGTTAACCTCAGAAGCATTAAATATGGGGTGATTTTCCATCGCAGTATTTAATTCTTTTACAAGAGCCTGTATTGTATAATATTTATGTTGAAATTGAAATTTACTGTTTGTTTCTGATAAATCAGTCTCATCGTACGATGTCTCCGTATACGGTTCCCTAAGCTTTTTCAGCAATAAGGGCATCTCTTTTAGACTTTCGTCATTGGTTAATACTCTTCCAGCAGGCATAATATAAGAAAACAGCACATCAGAACGTTCGGTAATTGGTAAAAATCCTGTAAGGGAGGAAGAAAAAACCGCAGCGTCATAAAGAGACATAAGCGGAATAACCTGCTTAGGATCATATGTATTCCATTCCTGTTTATAGTTAAAACGATTATAATACTGTTTGATTACTTTACAAGGTGTTTTCCATAAATAACTTTGGTTATTTTCCATAGGAACAATAGAAGCTTCTTCTATATAAAATTCAGTACTAATATCTGAAATATCATTTTTTATATCGTTGTAAGGAAATGCATCTATCAGATTAGGATACTGTGGCTGCATTTTTTTATAAAATAAATTACCTTTATAGGTGTATTGGCTTGTTCCAAAACCAAAATATAAATCAGATATTTTTCGGAAATAATCCCAATTCCGGTTTATTTTTCTGAAAAGACTTTTGGAATTGATCCCAAGCATATTTGACAAATACGGATTGGTTATAAACAATTCCAAATATCGGGATAGGTTCTGGAAATCTCCATACTCCACATGAAAACCATTATACCAATCCTGTACATAATTGTTTCCAAAGCCAGAATAAGTCGCTATAACTGGCTTTCCTGAAGACATTGCTTCCAGAATCACTCTTCCTCCAGGCTCAAAAGCAGAGTGCATAATCAATACACTGCATTTGAGTAACACGTTAGAAATTCCTGCATCAGATAAGAATCCCCACCAATATATTTTGTGCTGCTGTTCATATGTTTCAAGATCTGGTACATATTCTTTTATTATTCTGCGATACTTACTGATATCTTCAGCAGTACCGCCAATAAACCACATGGGAGGTGTCAGATTCAGGTATTTCTTATACAGAATTTCCCAGGCGAGAATTATTTCTTTAACCCCCTTCTGATCGACGATTCTTCCTATATAGCAGAACGCTCCATTTATCCACCACTCAGTGCCCTGTAAATCCATTGCATTGTAATTAACAGAGCGCGTTTGTCCCAGATTTCCTGAGGGAAGGTGCGACGGATGCAAAAAACAGTCTGCAACAGTTCTGCCTACAACAATAATTTTATGTGGTTCAATATGATATTCTTTTACCAACAACTCATATTCCGACTCTGCAATTGAAAGAATACAATCTACTTTTGGCAAAAAAAACTGTTCGCTTTCATATTGATGGGAAGAAACAGGGGGAAACCCATTTCTTTTTCGTTCACAGGAAGTACTGATTACAGAATGAATCTGTATTAAATGATGATCACTGCATAATTGACTGGCTAACAAGCCGGATATCCAATAGGTAGAATGTACCAGTGCTATTGGCTGTTCTATATTTTCATAAATATTTTTTATAGTTTTATATAAAAAATCCTTGTTATTGTATAGCAAGTCCTGATTTTCCAACCATTGTTTCTTTATAGGGATTTCATATATGGTAATGTTTGAACATAAATGGTTTGCAGTTAGTTCTTTCAATGAACCGTTGGTTGTAATCACGGTTAATTCCAACTGTGGAGTATCCTTAAAATGATTTATTATTTCCGATACCGTCCTTTGATGACCACCAAGATTCAATTCAAATGGATTTCCAAGTAAACATAACAACAAAATATGTCTTGTCATAGTTTTGCCTCAAATAAGAAAAGCGTAGCTGGTTATGTGGAATAATTGATAATTGCTAATTATCCATTATTAAACTAAGTATGGAAAATTATGATTTGTAATACATATAAGGAACGAATATCTAGTAGCACGGAGCTGGACAACAAAGAAGAGAAGGAGGATACCATATGGCACTACTAATTAATGTGCACGGGCTAGCCTGTTCGTATTGAGAAGCTATATTTATCAGAACATCAATAACCAAAGTAATTTAGATACAGATGTTGACAATTCAAGGCAAATATTATAAAATATAATTACATAATATTAATAAATATTATAAAATATTAAAAAAGAGAGCCTTGATGTGGAAACTAAAGATTTAATTTGTTCTATTAACAATTTTGAAGCCAATATCGTTTTCGATAAAAATAGAAGCTATAGAGAGTTTGCAAATGGACAATCACCTTTCTTTTTTACACCAGTAGAAAAAGGCGAACGCAAAAGATACGAAAAATCAGAAAATAAAAATGAATTTACAAGTACAACAGCGGCAATACATATCATGGATTCTTCTGTTGAAGAAATTGAGAAATTGTTTAAGCAGGATGACTCTGGTATTTATGAGTACACATGTAAAATGATCCGGCCTTATTGCAAAGGTGTAGTTGATATAAAAATTGGTCTTGTTTTATTCCAATTTTTACATGAAGTTGGACATTGGAATCAATTTATGTCATTGGATAAAAATGTAGCTGCTTATACAACTTGGAATTACGAACAAGAAAAAAACAACTATGAAAAAATGCGAGCTTTGAAAGACTCTGTTTTACAACGTCAGGCAAGGGAAAAGGACAATCGTTTAAGCGCAGAAGAGCGGATGCTATTTCGTCAGTATACAGAGGAATATAGAAATATTCCTAAAGAAAAAGAGGCAGATGAATTTGCATTGAGTTATTTAAAAGAAACCATAGACAAGTACAGGGAAGTTTGTCGGAATAAAAACAGCAATAGTACTATTAAAAGGCGTAACCCTGCAATAGGAAGTAATTGTTAAGCAGACTAAAGAGAGGAAGCAAAAGAATGCATCCTCTTTTTGGCGGAAAGAGGGATATTTATAAGGAAAAGTACATATTTTGTTTTGCTGCGTATGTTTATAGTAAATAACGCTTCAAAATATTCAATTTAATTATTGACAGTTTAGGAAAAAAGATATTTAATAATATTAGATTGTATTAGAAATTATTAAAAATGGAGCTTCCTGTATAATAAAAAACGTAGATGTTGAAAATTGAAAATACCTCAGAGTACAATAAGACTACTGACT
>NZ_JBCOMI010000050.1:0-19166 GCF_040924245.1 Ruminococcus sp. J1101004sp1_RTP21198st1_B9_RTP21198_201120
CCAGCTCTTAATGTGATTTGAAGATGCACACGATTTCTCGTACATTTGCATTTCTCCTTTCAGAAATTCTGCTAATTCTCTTGCAACATAAGACCAGACGGAAGTCTGCCCCCTTTCGGGTGAGTATATTCTCTATCCTTCTCATTACAAGAAGGCATTCGCTTTCTCCGTCCTCCTTACCCGCACATCTATCGGTTTCCCTTACGGGTTACTTTCCGTATCTTTATGGAGATATACGGGCTTACCTTGTTCCACTACATTTATGCTGGTAGATTAGGCTCCACCTTTCTGCCGACGGTTCTATAGTCCGTGTGGTGGCTGTTTCAACCCCCAACCAAACCGCATTCCCATTTTGGGCCAGGCCCAGCAACCTTTGGCCTGTTCGCGCATAACGGCATTTACCAGTGATTCAGATATCTTAGCCATTCTATCCCAGTCATCATCTCAAGTCAGTGTTGCTCTTACTTGTTCTTATCCTCACGGAATCAGTTCTACATCTCTGTAAAGATGATTTTTCATATCTCGTTTCCTCATAGCAGTTACCCGCTACTTTGTAGATATTAGACTCAACTGACGGAACAGCAGGTCTTACACCTTACGGTAAGACAATAAATGTAGTGACTTTCAAGTCACACGAAGCAATTCGCATCACTATGCAATATTATACGTTCCACATCCTTCACCTTCTCGAACATTTGTTCTTTCTCGTTTATTATAGCCATTTCAAACCAGAATGTAAAGTGGTAATCTTCACCAGAGCATTTTTACCCCCAAATATCGGGACGAAACTTCCTCTTTTATACTTAAAACTGCCCCAGTTTTAACAAGGAAATTTGCCCCACCTGCTAGAGAACGATACACTTCTCTCTGTATGCACCAATACAAGAGAGGAGGTTTGAAAGAAGGTGTATGATTTGCAAGATTGGGCAGCTGTTCAGCGAGTTTATAAACAGACAAGATCAAAACGAGCAACTGCAAAAATACTTGGAATGTCCAGAAATACTGTTAGGAGTCTTTTAGAAGAAAAAGAGACATCTGTGTATAAACGTCCAGTTTATAATAGCAAGATTGATGATTTCAAAAACAGATCATCGAATGGCGATGCGAACCGTTTCTTTTAAATGGAACACGGATCTTTAGAGAATTGAAAGCAAGAGATTATACAGGAAGCATTAGTCCCGTTTATCGGTATCTGTCGAAAATTGATGAGGATTTCAAAGACCACATCAGTTCCAAAGCTAACTGTTAGACATGCCCTGCTTATGGCAAGACATCTGGGAACAGAACTTAATGCTTGTCCCTGCTACTGACCGCGCAAGAGATAAAAATCAAGAGACCATTCAACTAAATCAAATTTGCTCATTCTTTTTTCTCCTTTTCAGTAGCGGCAGTGTCAAATTTTACTACCCCACAATTACAGAGTATCCATAGATTTCTTTTTATTGTTTGATTTATGAACCGGCAATTCATCATACATTGCCTTGAAGAGTCCAGCCAGGTATTCTTTACTGTCCACGTTTTCTACTAACAGCATCTCTTTTGCCCCTTCATATGGTAATTCATAAATCGCAGTTGTCATATAAGAAACTGCAGATTTTGTCGGTTTCACAAGTAACCTGTCATCGTATATGCCTCCGGCAATTCTGCCCCGATAATATATGATATACTCTCCCATCATTGCACGATAATTAATTTCTTCTAAACCAGATAACTGCTCTAATATAAATTGTAAATATTCTTTGCTAGAAGCCATGTTTTTGTCCTTTCAAATACCTGCATTTTCCCATTATACCGTAATCTCAATTTGATTATCCTCAACCGCAACAATGCAGCTTTCGTAATATCCGTCCCCCGTAGTCCGAGGTCCACTAATAACCTCATAACCATCCGCTTTTAGTTCTGCCGTCAATGCATCCACTTTTTCCATACTTCCTACGCTAAAAGCTATATGTGAATATCCAGTACGAGCTAGTTTCTTCGGCAAATCAGCCAGTTTCGGTATATGCATAATTTCAATACGTGCACCATCATCAAATGTAAGAAAATAAGAACAAAAGCCTGTTTTCTGATTATGATATCCATCATTTGATTTTGCTCCCAGATATTCCATAAAGATTTTTTTTGTCTTTTCCAGATCATTTACATAAAGTGCAACATGTTCAATTCTCATGATGATTCCTCCAATTCTGCATTGATAACTTTCCATGCGTCATCAGTAGCGGTATTCTCGTTTATCAAAGTTTTTTTGTCCTCTGAGGTATCCTCACCAGACGAAATCCCCGTATCCGTGGAAGGGATAATCTCAACCGATTCCAACGAATTTTCTATGTTAGAAGTGTTTTGTCCATCTTTATTAGAAGACGGCAATTTTCCACAGGCTGAAAGGGAAAATGACAACATTGCTATGGTAAGTGTTTCTTAATAATATCGCCCCCTTTCATGAGAAATTTTTATTTAACATACAGCTTATCTCTTAGATAAGAATGCTTATTCCCAACGGAAGAAGCACACAGCAAGAATCGTGCACAGTGCGGCAACTCCAACCATTACACAAATTGGTAGTAAGGTGCTTCCCGTACTGATACCCAAAAATGTATTCTTCATTATGGTAAGTCCCTGTGTTAACGGAAAAACACTGACAATCTTCTGCATTGCATTCGGCATGACCTCAATCGGCAGGGTTGTGCCAGAAAAGATCAGCATCGGGAAATAGAGAATCGAAGCAATGACACTGGCCTGCTTGGTATCCTTCGCCACGTCGCCTGCCAGCATACCGATAGATTGCGTTGAAAGCATGGTAAGTGCCCAGCTTCCAAGAAAAGCAAGAAGTGAGCCGCGTAGCCGCACTCCCCACAAAAGCGCTACAACTGACAGTGTTGCAAGAGACACAGCACAGTAGACAATATACATGGACAATTCGACACCCAAAACGAACACCGGGCTGACCGGTGTGACACGTAGCCGTTTAAGAATCTTCATTTCTCGTAAGCCCGATACGGCTAACGGCAGCCCCATCAATCCACTTGCACAAATGGCAATCGCGCTGACTGCTCCGAAAGACTGTTCCAGGAATGTATAGTCTGCACCGTCATAGGCAGGCTTTGTTCCGTAAATGATGCCAAGGATGATAAAGATCACAAGCGGCATAATGACGGCGAAAATCACCATATTCATATCCCGCACGCTGAGCTTCAGCTCCGTTTTAAGATATGTAAAAAAGCGTTTCATGCGTCCACCTCCTCATCCGAAAGTTGCAAATAAGCATCCTCAAAGTGTTCGCAGCCACATTGCTGCTTTGCCTGCTCCACGGTTCCGCGGAAAACGGGCGTACCCTTTTTCAAAATGCAGATTTCATCACACAACGCCTCTACTTCATCCATAAAATGGGAAGTCAAGAAAATCGTAAGCCCCTGTTCTTTCAAGGATTTAAGTGTTTTCCACACACCGCGCCTTGCTTTCGCATCAAGACCAGTAGTCAATTCGTCAAGAAACACAAGATCCGGCTGTGGAATCAGTGCCAGCACGATAAAAAGTCGCTGACGTTCGCCACCCGATAGACCTTTAACCGGCGTGTTTTCCTTATCACCAATACCGAACTGCTCACATAACTTGTGCCAATCGGCAGGATTGCGATAGAGGCTTGCAGTTTCATCGCAAAGCTCGGAAACTCTGATCTCCTTATTGCTTTTAACCAAATATCATTCTATAATGAAAATTATCAATTACCATATATATGTTATGGAGGGTGCGGATTATGAACGAAGAATTATTTAACGAAGCAACGAAATCAAATGTTCTCACGAAGAAACTGATCGACCAGCTTCTGGAGAGCATGACCTACAGCAGCATCTCTTTTATCAACTGGACCATTGAGACCTTGTCACTGATCAAGGCCCGTCTGCAGCGCGGGGACCGGATCACAGACGAAGTCAGCGGGGAAGTTTACACCTTGTATTCTTTCCAGCAGTTTGTGGAGAAGAATTTCTCTTCTTACATAGCAAGCCAGGTGTTTAAAGAGACTTCTAAGCCTGAGAAAATTTACTTCTCACTGAAACCATGTGAAGAAGGCTACTCTCTGATGGCAGCTGACTCAGACAGCAATAAGACATATGCCTGGATTTCCAGCCTGAGCAAACGATTCTCACTGGTAGAAATGATCGCTACCGGAATTGTATATGTGAAAGATACTCGTACCAATACCTATCAGCCATTTATTTCCGGAAAGGGGAAATATTGTAAGTATGATAAGGAAAAGGGAATTCTGGTAGAAATCTAACCAAAATGGACACAGATCACAATGCCATTACTGGAGGTTCAGTAATAAAGACATTGCAGTCTGTGTCCATTTTTCATCAGATCCTATTGTTCAAAAATATCTTCCCGGGTAATATTTTTCGCCCACTCTCCCTTTCGGTAATGATGGAAAACCCAGGGCCATTTCACGAATTCGTCTGTACAGAGCAGAAAGTAAACCCACAACACTGGAAGCTTCAGTACAAAGGCAGCGAAGAAACCTAGCGGCACCGCATATACCCACATATCTACCGTGTCACAGATTAAGCCAAATTTCGTATCGCCCCCTGCCCGAAAGACACCTGCAATCAGCGCAGTATTTACTGCGGATCCCATAATATAGTAGGTGTTAATGAGAAGCATGTATTTCAGATAATGCATAGCGGTGTCATTCAGGGAAGCAAATTTCATCACAAAAGGAGTGATGGCAAGGACGATCAGCCCTCCAAGTGCACCGGTGATCACAGTCAGCTTCAGCATTCTGGAAGCGTATCGTCTGGATTTTTCCAGGTCTCCTTTTCCCATGATCTGCCCAAGAAGAATGGTTCCCGCACTTGCAATGGCAAAACAGAATACAGAGCCAATGTTCCGCACCACAGTAACCAGGGAATTAGCGGCCACCGCGTCAGTGCCAAGGTGTCCCAGGATTACAGAATACATGGAAAAAGCAACGCTCCAGGACAGGTCGTTTCCAAGTGCCGGAAGTGACAAACGGATAAAGTCCTGAAACAATACTTTACTGCGAAGGAACATATATGCCAGATTCAGCTTCACATTTTTACTAAAGGAAGATACAACCACACAGCCAATCAGCTGGATCAGTCTTGATGCAGCGGTGGCGATTGCAACGCCGGTTGCACCAAGCTTCGGAGCACCGAACAGGCCGAAGATAAAAACTGCATTTAGGAATATATTCAGAATAAATGCCAGCATATTCAGCGCCATACTGATGGTTACTCTTCCAATACTTCGAAGAACTGCCAGATAGATCTCCGAGATTCCCCAGCAGATATAGGTAACGCCCATAATGCGGATATAGGAGGAACCAATGGTGATCAGCTCAGGATCATTGGTAAATAGCCTCAGCATCATCTGAGGCGCAGTAAATGCAACCAGGGCAACCAACAGGGAAATCAACACAGAGAAACGAAGTGCGATTCCCTCTACTACATGAATCGCCTGAAAATCCTTTTTACCGGCATATTGGGAGCACAAAAGAGAGGCTCCGGTACCGATGCCATAATACACCATAAATAAAATATTGGAATAATTGGCTGCCAGGGATACCGCCGAAATAGCGGACTGCCCCACGTAATTCAACATGATCACATCCGCTGAATTCACAGCCGCACTGAGCAGATTCTGTATAATAATTGGAACCGCCAGCCGGAAAATCTGCGGATAAAAATCATCTTTTCCAATTGAAAGTATTCTTTTCATTTTCCCTCCTTAGTAAATACCTATATTTAAATAAACTATTTGGTATTATACTGTTTTTCTGTCCCAAAAGCTATCCCTTTTCTGACAGAAAATAACAATATTTTGACATTAAAAAGGCACTGTCTGGGACAAACATGCCAGACAGTGCCTGTAAAATCTTTCTATTAAATAACTTTTAGTAAAGGATCTCCTTCTCTTACATACAATGGCAGACTGAAGTAATCAAAGGTTCCGGTATGCCACTGGTTTCCCTGTGCAGGTTCTTTGGTAAGAAGATGTACCCAGTTTCCTTCTGGAAGATAAAAATCCTGTTTTCCATCTGAGGAAAATACAGGTGCAACCAGAATGCGGTCTCCCAACATATATTGCTGATCCAGATATGCGCAGTTTCTGTCTTTTGGGTATTGCATGTGCATTGGACGCATTACGGGAAGCCCTTTTTCATGGGCAGTCTGTGCAAGGCTGTAAATATAAGGCATAAGCTTCCATTTCAGCTCGGTAAAGTATTTCAGAACCTCACAGGCCTCTTCATCATAATTCCATGGAACACGATAAGAACTGGATCCGTGTAAACGACTGTGGGAAGATAAAAGTCCGAAAGCCACCCACCTTTTGTACAGATCAGCTGAGCCATCATCCTCGAAGCCGCCAATATCGTGGCTCCAGAAGCCAAAGCCGCTGTCCATAAGGGAAAGCCCGCCCCTTAAGGTTTCGGCCATGGAAATATACTGGCTGGTTGAATCTCCGCCCCAGTGTACTGGAAATTTTTGTCCGCCTGGTGCTGCACTTCGTGCAAAAAGAACAGCTTCGCTTTCTCCTTTTTCTTTTTTCAGAAGCTCAAATACGCACTGGTTATAAAGATACGTGTAATAATTATGCATTTTTTCCGGATCAGAGCCGTCGAACCATTTTACATTGGTAGGAACACGTTCTCCGAAATCTGTTTTGAAACAATCCACTCCCACATCCAGAAGTGCTTTCAGCTTACTCTGGTACCAGCTGCATGCATCTGGATTGGTAAAGTCTACCAGTCCCATACCAGCCTGCCACATATCCCACTGCCAAACTCTTCCATTGTCTTTCATCAGAAGATAGCCCTTTTCCATGGCTTCTCCAAACAGAGGCGACTTCTGTGCAATATAGGGATTGATCCAAACACAGATTTTTAAGCCTCGCTTATGAAAACGTTCCAGCATACCTGCCGGATCCGGGAACATATCTTTATCCCAGGTGAAGTTGCACCATTCGAAGCCTTTCATCCAGAAACAGTCAAAATGGAAAACAGAAAGAGGAATATGGCGCTGTTCAAATCCATCAATAAAGCTGTTTACCGTAGCCTCGTCGTAGTTGGTGGTAAAGGATGTGGTAAGCCATAAGCCAAAGGACCACTTAGGCGGCAATGCCGGTCTTCCGGTAAGGGCTGTGTATTTTTCTATAATTTCCAAAGGGGTAGGACCATAAATAACAAAGTATTCCAGTTCCTCATCTTCTACAGAAAACTGTACGGTTTCCACCTTCTCACTACCTACCTCGAAGCTGACACGTCCCGGATGATTGACAAAGACGCCATAGCCTTTGGTCGTATAATAGAACGGAATATTCTTATAGGAAATTTCACTGGCTGTACCGCCATCCTCATTCCAGATATCCACGGTCTGGCCATTTTTTACCATAGGGGTAAACCGTTCCCCAAGGCCATAAACCAGCTCGCCAACACCTAAATTAAGTCCGGAGACCAGATAGTTCATGCCTTGTTTGTGATGCATCATTCCCGTAGTTTTGCTCTTGATACAGGTAAGCTCCCTTCCATCTCCATAAAACTTCATTTCAGGGGAACCAGTTTCAAATTCCAGGGAAAGCTTTCCTGACTTTAACGTCCATTTTTCTTTGCCGGAAGCTTTCTCACATTTACGTTCCGGACTTTTATCTAAATCACCATACAATTCAAATGATGGGCTTTTTACGTAATTTCCAGCGTGATTTACCATGTGGATTCCCAAAATGTCCTTTGCTGGTGCGGTGAAGGTATAGGTCATCATTCCAATGTTTAAGGTATCCCCGCGTCCCTGGATTTGTTTATAGGGGGCAAAAGCCAGGAGTTCGTTTTCCCGCTCTTCTACCTCATAAATGTCTCTTACATAATCAGCCTGAAATTCATCTCTCACAAGCCAGAAGCCATTGGTAAACTTCATCTTCCATTCCTCCTTTGAAAATCGGTCAGCCTTTTACGGCTCCAGCTACAACACCCTTGATAATAGATTTCTGGAAAATCAGATACAGGATCAGCGCTGGGATAATGATCAGGATCGCAGCAGACATAATGTTCTGCCATTCCATTTTGTACTGTCCCATAAAGCTGTAGGCTGCAAGCTGCAGGGTTTTGCTGCTCTTTCTTCCGCCCAGCATAAGAAGGGGAAGAAGAAAGTCATTCCAGATCCACATTACATTGATGATCGTAACCGTCGCAGTACAGGATTTCAGCATTGGAAAAATAATACGGGTAAAAAGCTGAAACTGGTTGCAGCCGTCAATAAGTGCGCTCTCTTCCAGTTCCAGGGGAATGCCCTTGGCAAAGCCCTGATACAGGAAAATACTCATTGGGGCACCAAGCCCCCAGTAAATAATGGCAAGTCCCCATATTTTCCCATTGATATGTAAAGTGGTGGCTACATTTACCAGAGTAAGCATAAAGGACTGGAACGGGATCATCATAGGCGCAATGCAGAACAGGAAACAGAAACGGCTGTAGCGTGTTTTCACACGTGCCATTTTATAGCCTCCCATGGAAGCGATCACGATAATGCCGAGAGTTCCTATTACTGTGGCGATGAGTGTATTCAAAAAAGTAGCTGGATATTTCATATCATGAAATACATTTTTTATATTGTCAAGAGTAAAAGCAGATGGAAGGCTCATAACATCTGTCATGATTTCCTGATAGCTTTTAAAGGCATTGATTCCCACCAGGAAAAGAGGGGAAAGATATAAAAGCAGAAAAAGGATCAGGAATAACTGTATCACACCGTGAAGTGCTTTGCTTTTTTTACTCATGCCTCTACCTCCTTGCCTTTAAAGAAATTAACCTGAATTACGGAGATCACCAGAACGATGATAAAAAGAATTACACTTTTGGCGCTTCCATATCCATAGCGGCTGTTGTTAAATGCAGTGTTGTAAATATCAAGTGCAATTGACGTAGTAGATGTTCCCGGACCGCCGCCTGTCAAGCTGAAGATCAATTCAAACATTTTTAAGGAATTGGCAACAGAATGGAACATGCAGAAGGAAATGGACGGCATGATCAGCGGGATAGTAATTGAGAAAAATCTGCGGACTGCTCCTGCCCCATCCAGGTCTGCGGATTCATTTAGTTCCGTTGGTACTCCCTGCATACCTGCAACGTAGATCAGGATATAAAAGCCAAGGCTCTGCCAAACAGAAACAATGATGGTGGAGAACACAGCCAGTTGGGAGTCTCCCAGCCAGCTAAGACCGAAAATTCCCCATCCGGTTATGGACATAAGTGCTTCAAATACTCTGGTACAGATAAATTTCCAGATAAATCCAATGATAACAAGGCTTATGATATTGGGAATATAAAAAGCGGCTCTGAAAAATCCTCTGCCTTTGATCTTGGATTCCAGAAGTGCGGCAAAAAAAATGGCAAGTACATTTACGATCAGTACTGTTCCAATGGCATAGATAAAGGTATATTTCAGCGCACTGACAAAGGCTGGATCATTGGTAAAAAGCCGGATATAATTTTCGAGTCCGACAAATTCCGATGTTTTTCCAATACCGTTCCATTTACGGAAGGAATAATAAATACACATAACGAAAGGAATTCCTACAAACAGCGTGATGAAGAAAACTGCAGGGGCTACATATCCTGCGAATTCCAATGCTGTTTTTCTGGCCCTTCGTTTCTGGCTGTTTGCCTGCATAAAGAAACCTCCTGTCCTTTTCGGAAAAACAGGGCTGCCGAAATTGTCAGCCGCCCTGTTTTCGTTTTTATTCACGCGATCATTTTATAATAAATTACATTGCATCGTAAGCATCAACAAATAACTGGGTAAGAACCTCTTTTGTCTCGTCGCGGTCTGCATTTCCTGCAACATAGTTCTGGAATGCGGTACCAAATGGCTCTTCTACACCTTCTGGTCCTTTAAAGATCCACCATGGACATGTTACGGAATTATCCTGTGCAGCTGCTGTTTCTGCTGCAAGCTGTGTATCAGGTGCATCTGCTCCGGTAAGTGGGGAGATATCGCCGATAACTGATGGAACCCAGCTTCTTCCATAATCAGAAGTACACATGTAGTTCAGGAAATCAAGAACCGTATCAAGATTTTCGGAATCTTTTGCTACACGGAAGGTAAGGTTGGACTCAACTGCGAGAACTGCTTTTTCGTCCATGCGGGGCATATAAACATAACCCATATCAATATCAGGGGCAATGGCGCGGATACTTGCCTCGTCCCAGGAGCCATTGTGGATCATGGCAACTTTTCCTGTTGCAAAATCGGAGCACTGAAGATCATTGGTGGACTCCATTGGCTTGTCACCGCTGTACTCCTTGATCAGATCCAGAAGATCAAGTGCAAAATCAACCTGCGGAAGCTCGCCGAATTTCAGATCTCCGTTTTTCACATCTTCAAAGAGCTTGTCATAATCGCCGTCATAGGCATCACTCATGGACGGATAAACGGTCTGTGGAAGGATCCACCACTCACCAAATCCGGAGCTGAATGGCTGAATACCTGCATCTGTCAATTTCTCACAAACGGTGCGAAGCTCGTCTAAGGTAGTTGGAAGTTCTGTGATTCCAGCCTGCTCAAATAATGCTTTGTTATAGATAAAGCCATGGGACTGAACCAGGAATGGCATTCCTGTAATATGGCCATCTTCTGTTACAGATGTAAGGGTTGTCTCGGAAAAGTTCTTCATAAACTCTTCGTCATCCAGGTTATAAATATAATCTGCATATAAAGTATTGTCGCTGTATGCACTGGAAAGAAACAGGTCCGGAACCTCACCGGAATTTAATCTGGAACGGAGTACAGTCTGGTAATCATTCTGAAGGACTTCCAGCTCAATGGATACATTTGGATGTTCTTCTGTAT
The DNA here is from genome assembly GCF_040924245.1 of Ruminococcus sp. J1101004sp1_RTP21198st1_B9_RTP21198_201120. Lineage (NCBI taxonomy): Bacteria > Bacillati > Bacillota > Clostridia > Eubacteriales > Oscillospiraceae > Ruminococcus > Ruminococcus sp. J1101004sp1_RTP21198st1_B9_RTP21198_201120. Next base: position 10,857 of record NZ_JBCOMI010000050.1, read on the forward strand.
AATGATCGATCAGATCATGGTAAGCGTCTGTGTATTCCGGACCATTAAACATGAAATAAAGCTCTACCGGATCATCGTCTGCCATTACGGTTACAGAACCCATTGTAAGAGAACTGACTGTCATTAAACCGGCCATTAATAAAGCGATTTGTTTCTTATGCATATGCATATCCTCCTTCTTTTTGCTGCTGCCCGTTTCGCCCACGGCAGCCTGCTTTGTTTTTGATAATCTAATCATACACTATGCAATATTACAAATAAATAGAAAAAATCAAACTGTTTATGGTAAAAGTTTGATATCTATAACCTGTTCTATTGTGAATGAATACAACAAGTTGTATAATATTGCCATAATAAAAAGGAGCTTTATGTATGAAAAAGAAAATAGAAAATTTATCCATGCAGACGCAGCTGACAGTTGTGATCCTGTCTGTGATCGTTCTTGCATTTGGAATTATTTTATATAGTGGTTATTCTGGTCAGGCAAGGTCTTTTGCAGAGGAATATACTTCTTCCACACAGACTATTCTGGAGATGGATGTGGCAAATCTGGATCAATATATTCAGGGTCTGCGGATCTTTTGCGTACAGCCCTGCCTGAATGTATCTGTCTATAATTCCCTGCTGAAGAGAAAACCTCTTTCCTCTTCTGAGATCAGTGACATAAAACAGGAAATCCAGTCTTCCTATCATAGCAGAACAGATATCCGTTCTTATTCCATTACAGCAATGAATCAGGATTTATGTTTTGAGCGGAATGCAGGGGTTGGGGGACAGCATATTTTATCGACCCCTGTAAAAGATACTGAAATATCCAGACCTTATATTGCCTGTGGAAGCAATGACAAATATGAATATCTGGCGCCCCCGGATTCAGAAGATGTGTTTTTCCGGTATTATCACTACCTGATCCGCCTGAGAAACCGGGAACCAGTCAGTTTGTCTTATGTGGATGTAGATACTACACAGCTGCGGCTGCTTATGAAAAACCATCAGGATTATGGGCAGATCTTATGCCTGTATAATTCAGATGGTGAACTTTTATATTCCAGTTCTGAGGATATCCGAAATCAGGAAGAAAAAGAAAAAAAGCAGCTTTTTGGGCTTCATTCAGATGTTGAAAATGTAAATATCGGTGGAATTTCTTATCTTGCACTTCGCAGGACCAGTGAAGAGACGGGCATTGTCCTGCTTTCCCTGCTTCCTAAAAGCGCCTGGGATGACCGGGCAAGGGACTTTTTGCTTCCTCTGGTAATGCAGATTGCAGTGATCACTATCTGTCTGATCATTATTGTTACGCTCATGATCCGGATGATCACAATTCCATTGAAGAGGCTGTCTTACCAGATGGGAAAAATGGGTGAAGGAGACTTTTCTCCCACAGCTTTTGGCGGAGGCTGTAAGGAAACCTGTGCATTAACAGAAAGCTATAACGACATGGCAGCCCACATTAATGAATTGATCGAGACCAACTATATTTCCAGCATCAATGAGAAAAATTCCAGGCTCCAGGCGTTGGAGGCCCAGCTGAATCCCCATTTTCTCTATAACACTCTTCAGGCGATTGCTACAGAAGCATTGCTTGCAGACTGTCAGGAAATTTATGATATGATTGTGTCTTTGTCTGCAAATCTTCGTTATACCATTAAAGGCGGAGAACTCGTCCGCTTGCAGGAGGAACTTGATTATGTAGACCGGTATATTCTTCTGCAGAAAACAAGACTAGGCGGGCGCCTGGAAGTGACGAAGAAAATTAATCCAAAGGTAAATCTGGCAGTGATTCCAAAAATCAGTATTCAAATGCTGGTAGAAAATGCCATTATACACGGAATGCCGGAGAACGGAGCTGTTCTTCACATTATCATCCGGGTATGTATGGAAAATAACCGGCTGCTCATCAGTGTATATGACGATGGAAAGGGAATTCTCCCAGAAAAAGTGAAAGAACTGAATGATATTTTTTCCGGAAAATCAGCAGATACTGGCAATTCCATCGGACTTCCCAATCTTGCAAGCCGTCTGAAAATACTTTATCAGGGAGAGGCTGGTCTGTTTCTGGAATCACAGGGCGATCAGTTTACAGAAGTAAAAATGGAACTTCCAATCAGAAAGAGGGAAAATGAAAATGTATAAAGTACTGATTATTGACGATGAGGCACCTGCTAGAATTGCAATAAGCAGGCTTGGTCACTGGGCAGATTATCATATTACAGAGCTTTATCAGGAAACCAACGGTGCTGCAGCTTTAAAAACCATGCGGGAAATAAAGCCCCAGATTGTTTTTGTAGATATGCAGATGCCGGTTATGAATGGCATGGAATTTCTGGAAAAGGCTTCCCATGAATTTAGGGATACCTGTTTTATTGTAATCAGTGGGTATGATTATTTTGATTACGCAAAGGCAGCTTTGAAATGTGGTGCCATTGATTATCTGTTAAAACCAATTGCACGGGAAGAATTGAATGCTGCCATTGATAAAGCAGTCCAGACATTGGGAAATACTGGTACCTGTTTAGAAAAAGAAGCGCCAAAGCTTTCCCCTGATGAAGTTGTCGCCAGGATCCGGCAGGACATTGACCAGAACTATCCACAGCCCCTTAAGGTCAGCAGTTATGCGAAGAAGTACTTCTTTACCCAGGAGTATCTCACACGCCTTTTTCGCCAGCATTATGAGATGACCATTCAGGAATACCTCCTTATGGTCAGAATGACCCGGGCGAAAGAACTGCTGGAGAATCCTTCTATTAAGATCCAGGAAGTTGCTGCCCGGGTTGGATATTCCGATAATAACTATTTCAGTAAGGCATTTCGGAATTTCTTTGGAATTACGCCCACAGATTGCAGAAATAAGTGTTTCGTGAGCAGAAATACTAAATAGACCGAAAGCCTTTTCCAATGATCTCACTGCTGTTTACAATGGTAATGAAAGCGTGGGGATCAATCTGTCTTAAATGAATGCGAAGGCGGTTGGTCTCGCTTCTGGTGAGAACAGTCATCAGTACCTTCTGCTCCTGTTTGGTATAAACACCGAAGGCATTTTGCTCAGTTGCAGAACGGTGAAGATCGTTGATAATAAAGTCTTCCACCTGATCTGGGTACTTGCTGATAATGGTACAGACTTTTCGCAGGTTCAGGCTTTCAATGGCACTGTCTACAACGGTACATTTCAAGATCATTCCCAGGATACAGTAAAGTCCGGTCTGTGCACCGTAAAGGTAAGCGGCGATCAGTACGATTCCAAGATCGCTGACCAGAAGGGCGCGTCCAATCTCCAGACTGGTATATTTATGCAGGATCATGGCTACAATATCGGTACCACCAGTGGAAGCGCCTACGTTAAATACCATGGCCGCTCCTACTGCTGGCAGGATAACCGCAAAGCACAGCTCCAGGAATACATCATGTGTCAGCGGGAAACTAAGCGGATAGATCACTTCACAGGCACTTACATAAAAAGACAGGGCAAAGGAGGAATAAATAGTCCAGCCCATAGAACGGATTCCCAGAAAGAAAAATCCGAGTACAACCAGCGCTGCGTTGACGATCCACATGAATGCGCCTACATTCCACTTCGGAAACAGGGTAGACAGGATAATGGACAAACCGGATGTACCGCCAAATGCGAAGTGATTTGGCGTTTTGAAAATGGAAATTCCAACTGCTGTAAAAATTAATCCCAGATTCAGAATTAAAAAGAAAATCAGGTTATCTTTTGTAAAAATCTTCTTTTTCATAAGTTATTTTATCTCCTCCCTTCAGTAAAATTAGTATAGCGCAAAACGTGTGTTCTGTATAGAGCGTTTTTTTCTATTTTTTATATAATGAGCTTAAAATCCCTCACTGCTTTTGATATAGAGTTTTTTCTTTATACAAACTGCACTTTTCTGCTTTTCTTTGCTGCCTCGATAAGCTCTCCCAGCCGCTTATTGCAGCTTCCAACAGGTACGCTTGTACAGATAACCCTGTCACAGCTTTCCATGGCTTTTAAAGCTTTCTGGAAGGTTTCCCCGCTGATTTCCATAAAGGGTTTCTCTGTGATCACCTGATCGGCCAGCAGTCTTGCCAGGCGGTAATCCACATCATTGGTGTATAGAACACCTGCAATAAAAGGAGTATGCACCTTCTGAAGCTGCCGGAATACGGGAATACCAGTGCCGTTTCCACAGATCACAAAAGTTTTCGCTTCACCTTCCGGCTTTGGAAGTTCAATGCTCCCAAACAGCGGATCAAAAAAGCCGTTGTTGATTTCATAAAGCTCCCGGATCATATTTTCCTCGAAAATTTCCTCAGGTTTTCCAAAATGGGAAATGGTATCTCCCTTTACACAGATGATCTTATCCGCAATCTTCTGTGCAAGGTCAATTTCATGAAGAGACATGATAACAGTTATCTGCTTTTTCTTCGCCATATCCCGAAGAATAGATAAAAGATCCAGCTTATGTTTAATATCCAGGAATGAAGTAGGCTCATCCAGAATAATAATATCTGGTTCCTGGCAGATCGCGCGTGCAAGAAGCACCCTCTGGCGCTGTCCATCACTGATGTTGTTAAAATCACGGCTGCCAAGAGCTTCTGCATGTACCGCCTTCATAGCTTCTTCTACCTTTTCTTCATCTTCCCTTGTAAGAATGCCAAGCCTTCCTGTATAAGGATAACGGCCGGTTGCTACAATGTCATGGCAGGTCATCAGCTCCGGCTTCATTCTCTCAGTAAGAACTACAGCCATACGGGTAGACAGATCCCGAAAGGTAAAGGACAACAGATTCTGGTTGTCAAAATAGACCTTTCCGCCAATGATCTGCAGCTGTCTTGTAATACTTTTTAAAATAGTAGATTTTCCGGAACCGTTAGGACCAATGAGAGTTACGATCTCTCCCTTTTTTATTCCAATACAGATATCGTGGATCAGTGCCTTTCGATTGTAACCAACAGAAAGGTTGTCCATATGAAAATAATAATTGTCCATTTTAATTTCCTCTCTTCTTTCGCAACATCATGAATATAACTACTGGTGCTCCAAAGATGGAGGTAACGGTGCTGATGTTCAGCTCCAGAGGCGCGAACGCCATTCTGGCGATCAGGTCACACATCATACAGAAAACAGCACCTCCCAGGAAGGTTCCCGGAATGATGATCAGCGGTCTGGATGTACCAAAGCTTCTTTTCATTAGAAATGGAACTGCAATTCCAACAAAGGAAATAGGTCCTGCAAAAGCAGTTACTGTTGCAGACAAAATGCTGGAAAGCAGGATTAATGCAACACGGAAAAACTTAATATTCACACCCATGCTCTGCGCATAAGCTTCTCCCAGCTGATAAGCTCCAATGGGCTTTGACAACAGGAACGTAAGGAGCAGGGTGACACCTATAACTGCACAGGAAATGTAAACATTACTCCAGCTCATACCAGAGAAGCTTCCCTGTGACCATCCATGAAGATTTACAATATTTGAGTCATCTGCAAAGGTTACCACGAAGTCTGTAACTGCGGAACAGATATATCCGATCATGATTCCGGCAACCAGAAGGGTAGCCATGTGCTTGATCCTTTTGGAATTCAAAAGAATAAATCCAATGGAAATCAAGGAACCTATAAAGGCAGCGATGATCAAAGTATAAGAGGTTACATTCTGGGCGATTTCAAGATAGTAGATCATAGTAAGTGCAACTACCATTTTGGCACCGGAGGAAATTCCCAGAACAAAAGGTCCTGCAATGGGATTTTCAAAAAAGGTCTGAAGAAGAAAACCAGATAAAGATAATGCACCTCCAAGGATGGCTGCCATCAGGATCCTGGGAAGACGGATCTTCCAGATGATGCTGTATTCCTTGGTGTCAGTGGCTTTTTTCAAAAGGATATTTACGATCTCAGACAGGGAAATATGAACATTTCCTGTATTGATATTCAAAACTGTGATCAGGCCAAACGCCAGGATCAACAGAACAAAAACCAATGTATAGCGAGATCTTCTCTTAAAGTTCTCCATGTGGAAACTGGTTCCATCGGATTGTCTGTTCATTCTAATTATACTCCTCATATAATTAAGTGTTTTTTATTGAAAATTCAAGGTTTTTCAACCTTTCATATCTCAGTGAATAAGCCACAGCTATGAGCATTTCGATGTATCAGGTACTGAAATAGCGGTTGAATGGTATACGAAATAAAACGTCATTGATTTTCGCTTTACTGGCCTTGTGTATACCCTTCCCTCTATGGCAGCTAACCTCCTATATCCACCAGGATCATCTCTGTCTCCAGAGGTCCTAACTTGTCGGGTAGAAACACCTATTACTAGGTATATCCCCCACAGATCCGTACGTGCCCAATTCAGGCATACGGCTCTTCACGACACTTATGCCTCAGATTATCCATATAGGCTCACATAAATACGTGGTCTTACTATAGGATGCTCCTTCAAAAACTGATTGAATCCATCCCATGTATAACTTTTCCTCTGACTACGCCTATTCATCCAAAAATAAAGAATCTGAATAACTCTCTTACGGAAGTTATCCATCATTTGATAGTTATCACTTATTCCATAATAATGGTAATACCCGATTAAAATCTGATTTACTTTTGCAAGAATATATTTCTTCTTTTCAAATCTCATGTCGCGTATAGTGATATTCATCTGTTTACATTTCTTCCGATATTTCTTATTGGCAGTTTTATGTTTTACTCTGAAATTACCGTTTCGGCTTTTGGAACAATAATGAGTGAATCCTAGGAAGTCAAATGTTTCTGGTTTGTTCCCCTGTCTTTTAAGGTTATCAGCAGCGAATCGACCAAAATAAATTAATCGAGTCTTTGATTCCTCTAAGGACAGTCCGAAGTGATTCATCCTTCTCTTAAGATGTTCATAAAAGAGTTCTGCGTCATTCTTATATTGAAAGCAGCACACAAAATCATCCGCATAGACAACTATGTCTGCATATCCTTTTAGCAGTGGTCTTATTTTCTCATTAAACCACCATACAAGAACATAATGCATATATATGTTCGCAATTATTGGTGAACATACGCTTCCCTGCCCGGCACCGAATTCGTTAACATAAAATTCTCCATTCTTAAGAATACCTGCTTTGAGCATCTTTTCTACCAGTCGGAGCACACTGTTATCTGTAATTCGTGATGAAATAAATTTCATTATCCAGTCATGATTCAAATTATCAAAGAAGCCTTTTATATCGGCATCCAGTATATAATTCGTCTTATGTCCTTCAATCATGTCATTTAGTTTTCTTATAGCTCCATGGCAGTTGCGGTTTGGTCTGAAGCCGCACATATTGCTGTAGAAATGGGGCTCAAAGACCGATTCCAAAACTTTCCTAAGTGCTTCCTGAACCAGTTTATCTTCATATGAATAGATACTAAGAGGTCTGGTTTTACCATTCTCTTTTGGTATTTCCACTTTACGTGCTGGTTTAGGTCGATAACTTTTATTCTTAAGCTTCTCCACTAGCTGTTTTAGATTGTTATCAAGATTTGAGTTATATTCTTCTTTTGAAATGCCATCAATCCCGACCGCTTTTCTGCCATCCATTTTGTAGTGGCATTCTTTAAGCATCTCAATGTTAATCAAATGCCCAATAGAATTAAATTTCATTTCTGGATGTTGTTTTGATAATTCTGAGATTCTCTCAAGTTTTGTTGTCATTATTTGTCCTACCTCTGAGTGTAGATAATGTTTCCCTTTTGATATGATGTCGTGTGGCTGGATATATGTTATCCGTTCTCGACTTCCCTCCAGTGGCATTACCCACCTTCATTAGTACTATTCGGCCATCCGACTACCTATACTCCATTTGATTTCCTTTTCTCATTCGTACGTCATACCTGTTAACACAGGAAAGTATAGGTTCTCCCCAGGTAACATACAGACATTGTAAAACATGGCTGGCTCTCAGACTCCGCCGTAGCATATGCTTCCTAACCCAAACAGAAACATACGTATTGTCTTCCGCCCGAAAGAAAACGTCGACCTACGGGTTACGTAGATTTCGGAGCTCAATCACTTTCAGCCCTATTTCCTAACTGTTTACACTTAGAATACATCGTTACCTCTGTATCCCCAAAACTCGCTACCAGTGGTGCGGCTACACCTTACTGGATGAGATTTCCACTCATTAATCTGTATGCCCTTCTGGGCGTACCCTTCGTCCTGCCTGCCCATAACCAGGGTGTCAGCTATGCTCCTTAACGGGGTCATGTGCCCCATGGTGACTATTTCTGCCGACTACTGGCTCATTCTTTGTATTGTTGATTACTGACTTGCTTCCTGTACCAGCACTGTGAGCAGTGGACGT
>NZ_JBCOMI010000051.1:0-16646 GCF_040924245.1 Ruminococcus sp. J1101004sp1_RTP21198st1_B9_RTP21198_201120
TTTAGACATAAAATATGCTCCCTCCTAAGTGACAAGTTTTTATTATTTCACTTGTCTACCTAGAAGGGAGCATATCAGTGTGACAGCCCCTTTCTCAAACAGGCTCTAGTCCTGTAAGCTTTCACGGACACGCTTCAAGTCACGTTCCAGCTTTTTCTGAAGCTTCTCATATTCCTGATTCTTTAGTAAATTTAACAACTCTTCCAGTTTGATTTCTTCTTTTCGTAAGTCGTCTTTAAATTGGATGTCAGTTGGCACGTAGAAATCCTCCATCATATGAAACACCGTCCTTACTATAATTATTATGATATAACTATTGTAACGGTATTTGAACGGTGTGTAAAGCCTATAGTTACTTTCTGTGCGCAGATTATAGTATTAAAATGGAATATAGCTTTCGAAAGAAAGCAAATAGAATTTCTTAAATATAAAGATTTATCTTATTTCCGCTACCACTTTTCAAACAAAAAAACACCGAAACCCTTGATTCCTCAAGAATTTCGGCGCCCCTGCCAAGTAGTCGAAGTGACGGGATTCGAACCCACGACCTCTGCGTCCCGAACGCAGCGCTCTACCAAACTGAGCCACACTTCGTCAACTGCAAGTGATATTATACATAGAATGTACTGGCTTGTCAACAGAAAAATTGAAAAAATTCAAAAAATTTCAAAAAGAATTGAAATTAACCAGGTATTATTTGGGGAGAGGCAATTAAATTAATTCATTTGAACAGATATTCCAAGTGAAGCAGAATGCGTTTTTATGAATGAAAATTCTGTTTTTTCATATACATTAATGAATGAGATGCATAAAAAGGGGAGGGCGTCAGTTGGTGGGATATCGGCGTTTTATCGCATATGTATATGAATACCGAAAAGGGAAAAAGGAAAATAATTGTGGCTTTATGAAGGTGGAAGTGAGAAATCACATGTGTACAATTGAACCACATCTTCAGGTAGAGAACCTGGCAGCAGGAGAAGTGTGCAAAGTATATGGATTTGTGCGAAAAGAGGGACTGATGAATGGAATTTTGCTGGGCAGCTGCAAAACGGGGGCAAATAGAATCGAATGTCTGGTGGAAACAGACGGAATGGATATGGGGGGCTCGGGAATTCCTCTGGAAAAAATGGGAGGTATGATTTTGCTTACAGAATCGGGAGGCTTTTTTGGAACAGAGTGGGATGACCAGATAATCCGCCCGGAGAATTTTAAGGAAAGTATAATAAAGAAAGAAGAAACTGGTACCGTATGTGAAATAATAAAAGAGAAAGCAGAAGAAAAGCTGGAGAATGAAAGCAAGCCGGAAACAGATTCCACACCTGATTTAGATGACAGGCATGAAGTGGAGGATGTGGTGGAACAAATGCAGGATGATCTGCTGGAAGCAGAAGAAATGATAAGTGATGAACCACAAGCAAAAGATGAGCCAACCGTGGGGGAAATATGGGAAGCAGAGCAAAAAATTACCTGTAGAGTAAATACAAAACCAGAGGAAAAGGAGAAAAACATATCACTCCCATTTGGTCAGCCCTTCTGTCCGTTCCAAGACAGCGATCTGAACCAGTGCTGGAAAATTACCCCCCAGGATCTGGTTTATTTTCCAAGAAGACAATGCGCCCTTCGCAACAACCGTTTTCTGCAATACGGATACTACAATTTCGGACATCTCCTTCTGTGCCGCAGATCAAATGGCCGGTACATACTTGGTGTACCCGGAAGCTACGACCAGCAGGAACAGTTTATGGCAGGCATGTTCGGCTTTTCCTGCTTCAAAGAAAGCAACTGTATTAAGGTGAAAAAAGGCAGGGGAGGGTACTGGTACCGTGCGATTGATCCACCTGCCGGTTGTTAAAATTGACATCCCTGTGCGAACTGCCTATAATAAAGCTATTGCCGCTGCGACGCCTGAAATGAAAATGACAGCGCAGCGGCAAAAATGCCGGGATTCACCATAAAGTAGTAGAAAGTTAAGGGAAAAAATGCTTACAGATCAGGAACGTTATATGAAAGAGGCAATTCGCCAGGCAAAGAAAGCCCGGGCATTGGAAGAGGTGCCAATTGGCTGTGTGATCGTTTGCAACGGGCAGATCATTGCAAGAGGCTATAATCGGAGAAACACGGACAAGAATACCCTTTCTCACGCAGAATTGAACGCGATTAAAAAGGCAAGCAAAAAATTAGGAGACTGGAGACTGGAAGGCTGCACGATGTATGTAACCTTAGAGCCTTGCCAGATGTGCGCCGGAGCGCTTATGCAGTCCAGAATTGACCGTGTGGTTATCGGCAGCATGAATCCAAAAGCAGGATGTGCCGGTTCTGTGCTGAATCTTTTGGAAATGGATGGCTTTAACCACAAGGTAGAAGTAATCCGCGGTGTCCTTCAGGAAGAGTGTTCCATCATGCTTTCCGATTTTTTTCGCGAGCTTCGGGAAAAGAAGAAAATGCTGAAAAAATCTTTGGCAGAGCAGGTTGGAAAATCAGAAAATTAGTGGTATGATAAAAAACAAAGCAAAAAATACATCAAGTCGTCTGAAATGCCACAGGATGAAAGAATTATGATTTGATGGAACGTTGTGGAACATTATGTAAACAACCACATAGAAAATGACAGGAGGAAAATACAATGGAACTTGAAGCATTGAGAAAAGACATGGTAGCTGCCATGAAAGCAAAGGATAAAGTAACAAAGGATGCAGTCTCTTCCCTGATTTCCGCAGTGAAGAAGGTGGCAATCGACGAAGGCTGCCGTGACGATATCAGTGGCGAACTGGTTGACCGTGTTATCCTGAAAGAGCTGAAATCTGTGAAAGAGCAGATCGACACCTGTCCGGAATCCAGACAGGATCTGAAAGATGAATATCAGGCAAGATATGATGTGATTGCGAAATACGCTCCAAAGCTGATGGACGCTTCGGAGATCAAGGCTTACCTTACAGAGAAACATGCAGACCTGATCGCTTCTGGAAACAAAGGACAGATCATGAAGACTATTATGCCAGAGCTGAAGGGCAAGGCTGACGGCAAGGTGATCAATCAGGTCGTAGCGGAGCTGTGCAAATGATTTTTCACAGCTTGCATTCAAAATAGAATAGCAAACTAAAAATAGGACACATATTGTAAAAATGGCGTGAACAATACATTCACAGCCCTGATACAATATGTGTCTTTTTGTTTGCCTGGGGCGTACCGCGCCAGAGCCTGTTTGAAAAAGCATTCCCGTAATTTGCCCGCCCCATTTTGCAGAAATCTTTTTTAACACAAAAAAAGAACGTCCTCACAGACGTTCCACAATCCTCTTCTTTCGCGCGCCGCACCTCGGAATGGTCTCACAGACGTTACCTCTACAGTTAACTCAGCCCAGGCACCCTCACGGCACACAGGAGATTCTACTTAGTGCTGCTACATTCCTGTCCTGACACGGTTCATAGAGTCCTGTTGCGTAAGACCCAAACGTCAACGCCACTTATAAAGGGCAGCTCCACAAGATACAAGCCTCAGATTGGCATCACCCCTGCTGTAGCGGATTGCAGGTACAGGGCACCGCTATCTCCCCGGCTGCGCGGAATTTAATTATAAAGGAAGGCTGTGGATTTGTCAAGCCACTGCTGCAAAACAGCAAAAAAATTTAATGTATTGTCAAGCCGGCGTTACTGTTCACTGGTAACATTCCGCGAGGTGTTTTTTGTGAACAAAGTTCACAGAAAACCCGAGAATTGCGGCGCGAAATCATGCGAATGCATGATTTCTGTGCATCGCGAAGCGCGTTACTGGTCACGGAGTGAACAGTAACAAGCCGGCTCCAGAAATATCTGGTTGCAAATTACTTGTTGTGTCAGAACGGGAAATATTATATAATATAAACAGACTTGCCCCGCGATTTTTACGCTGCCCAGACGTAACAGAACAGCGGTCACTGCTCACTTTGTGATCAGTAACGAACAGAGCTCGCGGATCAAATTTCAAAATGTAGTTTTTACTGGAGCGCGTAGCTTGCTGGAATGATTTTTGAAACACGCTCTAGAGACACAGAAATGGAGGGTACTATGATTAAAAGAATCGGCTTATTAACAAGCGGCGGTGACTGCCAGGCACTGAATGCCACCATGCGGGGAGTTGTAAAAGGGCTTACAAACAGCATTGATGACCTGGAAGTTTACGGATTTGATGATGGATATAAGGGACTGATCTACGGCAAATACCGTATGCTTACATCCAAGGATTTTTCCGGAATCCTTACACAGGGCGGAACTATTCTTGGAACATCCAGACAGCCGTTTAAGCTTATGCGCGTACCGGATGCCAATGGACTGGATAAGGTTGAGGCTATGAAGCAGACTTATTACAAGCTTTGTCTTGACTGTCTCGTAATCCTCGGGGGAAACGGAACCCAGAAAACAGCCAACCTCTTAAGAGAAGAAGGTCTGAATATCATCCATCTGCCTAAGACCATCGACAATGATATCTGGGGTACAGATATGACGTTCGGGTTCCAGAGTGCAGTAAATATTGCAACAAACGCTATCGACTGCATTCATACAACAGCAGCATCCCATGGCCGTGTGTTTATCGTAGAAGTTATGGGACACAAGGTAGGAAGCCTTACTCTGCACGCAGGAATTGCTGGCGGAGCAGATATTATCCTGATTCCGGAAATCCCATACGACATTGAGAAAGTAGTTGCAGCTATCCAGAAGAGATCTAAAGCTGGCAAGCGTTTCACCATTCTTGCAGTGGCAGAAGGTGCCATTTCCAAAGAGGACGCCCTTCTTTCCAAGAAAGATTACAAGAAAAAACTGGAAGACCGCGCGAAGAAGTATCCTTCCGTATCTTATGAAATTGCAGACAAGATTACTCAGAAGCTTGGTTCTGAAGTGCGCATTACAGTCCCGGGACATACACAGCGAGGTGGGGCACCATGTGCATATGATCGTGTGCTTTCCACAAGAATCGGAGCAGGAGCAGCAGAGGCTATTCTGGACGGAGAATATGGTATCATGATCGGTATTGTAAATGGCAAAATCAAGAGAGTACCTCTTGAAGAATGCGCCGGCAAGCTGAAAATGGTTTCTCCGAAAGACCAGACCGTTAAGGCTGCAAAGCAGATCGGAATCAGCTTCGGCGATTGATTCCCTGCTGTTAGAAAGGAGTTTCCATAAATGAGCTATACTGCTCTATACCGGAAGTTCAGACCGGATAATTTTGACGATGTCAAGGGACAGGATCACATTGTAACTACCCTGACCAATCAGATCAAGCATAACCGTATTGGTCATGCTTACCTGTTTTGCGGCACCCGAGGAACCGGTAAGACTACCGTTGCAAAAATACTGGCAAAAGCAGTAAACTGCCAGCATCCGGTAAATGGAAGTCCCTGTGGTGAATGTGAAATGTGTAAGGCGATACAGGCTGGCACCTCCATGAACGTGATCGAGATCGATGCAGCGTCCAATAACGGCGTTGACAATATCCGTGAGATCCGTGAGGAGGTGGCCTATCGTCCTACTGAAGGAAACTATAAGGTATACATTATCGACGAGGTTCACATGCTTTCGACAGGAGCGTTTAATGCTCTTCTGAAAACATTGGAGGAACCTCCGTCTTATGTTATCTTCATTCTTGCAACCACAGAGGCCCACAAGATACCGATCACTATTTTGTCCAGATGTCAGCGATACGATTTTCACCGCATCACCATTGATACAATTGCGGCAAGACTGGATGAACTTTTGAAAATCGAAGGCGTAGAGGCAGAAGAAAAAGCCGTCCGTTATGTGGCAAAAGCCGGAGACGGTTCCATGCGAGATGCACTAAGCCTTCTGGATCAGTGCATTGCCTTTTACCTGGGGCAGACACTGACTTATGATAAAGTCCTGGAGGTTCTGGGAGCGGTGGATACAGAAGTGTTCAGCAAGCTTTTGCGAAAAGTGCTCCAGGGAGATGTGACAGGTGCGATACGCACTCTTGAGGATCTGATCATAGGCGGAAGAGAGCTTGGACAGTTTGTAGGAGATTTTACCTGGTACATGCGTAATCTCCTTCTGGTAAAAACTTCCGAGAATCCGGAGGAAGCCATTGATGTATCATCTGAGAATCTGAAACTTCTAAGGGAAGAAAGTGAGATGGTGGATGTAGAAACGCTGATGCGCTACATCCGTATTTTTTCTGACCTGTCCAGTCAGATCCGCTATTCCACCCAGAAGCGTGTTCTGGTGGAGATTGCTCTGATCAAACTGTGCCGTCCGGCGATGGAGACCAATCTGGATTCTGTCCTGGATCGTCTTCGTGTTCTGGAACAGCGCATGGACGAGCGGCCTGTTCAGCAGGTATTTGTCCAGCCGGGAGCCACTGGCAGCGTCGGAAGTACAGGAATCGGATCTGATGGCAGTGCAGAAGGCATAGCAGCTGCGCCTGAGAAAGCTGCACCCGAGGATCTGCAGAAAATTGTAGCCAGCTGGAAGGTAATCGTAGGTCAGACCAGCGGCATTTTCAAACAGATGCTCCAGAAGTCTATTCCCAAATACAATGGCCAGACCGGTGAACCGGTTCTCTACATCGAATTTCAGGATTTCCTTGGAAAAACTTATGTAGATAATCCGGAAGCAGAGGAAGAACTGAAGAATATCATCCTGGCCCAGACTGGCAAGAGTGTAGAACTTAAGATGGTGGTGGCAAAAGAACACAACCATACCAATCTTGCCAAGGTTACTGTAGATCAGGCACTCCGGGAGAATATCCATATGGATGTTGTTGTGGAGGAAGATCCTGACGATGCAGAAGAATAAGAGTGTTGCTGTTTGATTTTTGTGCAGTAACATAAGAGTTGCCGTGAAAGCGACGAACAAGAAGCGAATTAATAATATTTGCAGAAAATGTGAATATTGTTATGAAAAATGATTTTTGCTGCCGCAAATGTTATAGAGCCTGTTTGAAAAATCAGAAATGCGGAATCCAGCATGAGATCAGAACAGTTAAAGGAGGACTTTGTAATGGCAAAGCGTGGAGGATTTCCAGGCATGGGTATGCCGGGAAACATGAATAACCTTATGAAGCAGGCGCAGAAAATGCAGCGCCAGATGGAAGAGAACCAGAAAGCTCTCGAGGAGAAAGAGTTTACTGCAGCAGCCGGTGGCGGAGCTGTAGAAGTAACTATCTCAGGTAAGAGAGAAGTGACCAAGGTGAAGCTTGCAGAGGAAGTTGTAGATCCGGATGACATCGAGATGCTTGAAGATCTTATTGTTGCAGCAACCAACGAAGCACTTCGCAAGGTTGAGCAGGAGAACCAGGCTGTAATGTCCAAACTTACAGGAGGTCTGGGCGGACTTGGCGGGGGTCTTCCATTCTGATGGAATACTACAGCAGTCATATCAATAAACTGATCGAGCAGTTTTCCCATCTTCCGGGAATCGGGGCAAAATCTGCCCAGCGCCTGGCTTTTCATATTATGAATATGCCAAAGGAACAGGTGCAGCAGCTTACCAATGCAATCACCGATGCCCGGATGAACGTACAGTACTGTAAGTGCTGCTACACCCTTACGGATAAAGAAATGTGCCCAATCTGCAGCAATCCCAAAAGAGATCACAGTACGATTATGGTAGTGGAGAACACCAGGGATCTTGCTGCTTATGAAAAAACCGGTAAATTTGACGGAGTTTATCATGTACTTCACGGCGCAATATCCCCTATGCTGGGAATTGGTCCGGATGATATCAAGCTAAAAGAGCTGATTATGCGACTTCAGGGAGATGTAAAAGAAGTGATCATTGCCACCAACTCCAGTCTGGAGGGGGAGACTACAGCAATGTATATCAGTAAGCTGATCAAGCCTACTGGGATCAAGGTCAGCCGTATTGCCAGTGGTGTGCCGGTAGGCGGTGACCTGGAATACATTGATGAGGTTACCCTGCTTCGGGCACTGGAGGGAAGGGTAGAACTGTAAGATGGCAGGAGGTGATTTTTGTGGCACGCAAAAAAGTGACTTCATCAGATGTGGCAGAGAAAGCGGGAGTTTCCCAGGCAACGGTTTCCATGGTTCTGAACCATAAGTATAATGTTTCTTTTTCTCGAGAAACAGTGGAAAAAGTGGAAAGCGCGGCCAGAGAACTGGGCTATCAGCTTCCGGGCCACAAAAATAAAAAAGAGAACAAAAAGGAAAAAATGATTGTTGTCTTTTGCCCAACTATTACCAGCCCTTACTATGTGATGCTCCTTCAGGGAATCGAGGCGGTAGCCAACGAGCGTGGCTACGGAGTTTTCATCTGCAATACCCAGCGTGATGCCAGGCTGGAAGAGAAGTATCTGCGCATGATACGCGCCATGGCACCCCAGGGGATCATTTATGCCTGCAATCCCCACCCGGACTATATCAGCCAGGTAGAAGAGATGGCAAGAAGCATTCCGCTGGTCATCATTAGCAACAAAGAAAAAATCAGTACAGTAGATGCTATTAATCAGGACAACACAGAAGTGGGACGACTTATGGCGAGGCATCTGCTGGATCTGGGACATCGGGATGTGGCCTTTATTACGCCGCCGCTTACCAGAAGACAGTGGCAGCGTTCTAAACGAGTGGATGGTTTTGTCCGTGAGTTTGAGAAGGCTGGGCTTTCCGGACATGTGATCATCCGGGCTGCTGACGAATCCGTTGACCGTCGCAATCCTAAGACGGATTCCGAGTATTCTATGGGCTATGCCCTGACCAGGTCTCTTCTGGAGGATGGCAGCAGATTTACTGCCATTGCCGGACAGAATGACATGATGGCCATTGGTGCTGTGGATGCTCTTCAGGATGCCCGTCTGAGAGTGCCGAAAGATGTATCTGTGATCGGCTGCGACAATATTTTTTATTCCGGAATTCGCAGAGTGTCACTGACTACCATTGATCACTTCGTTGATCTGAAGGGTAGGGATGCCTGTGACATTATCATCCGGAAAATCGATACAGGCATCCGTTTCGGGGAAGGCATCCGTCCCACAAGTGTATATAATATTGAGTATAATCCCAAGATTATTGTGCGAAAAACCACCGGTTATGCACGTATGGATAAACCGGATCCCATAAACGAAAAATCCGAAGAAAATAAGTTTAAATAAATAATTTACTGGAAATTATTAGTAATAATTTAAAAAAAACATCTGGTAAAATTGCTGGAAAAACTGATTGATACAGTAGAAAATTGATTGATACCATACTAACAAACTATAGAATGATTAATAATAGATGAAATTATTAATTGAAATTTTATTAATAATTTGCTCTCTGCCTTGACCTGTAAATGAAGTCTGCTATAATGAAAGCATATGAACAGTGCAAGACAAAGGAAGCGCTGCAACGCTCTAGTCTAATTCATTTAGGAGGAAGAAATCATGAAATTTTTTATTGACACAGCAAAAGTAGAGGATATTAAGGCAGCTAACGATATGGGAATTATCTGTGGCGTAACTACAAATCCATCCCTGATCGCGAAAGAGGGAAGAGATTTCAACGAAGTAATCAAAGAAATCACAGAGATCGTCGATGGACCGATCAGCGGCGAGGTTAAAGCTACTACAACAGATGCAGAGGGAATGATCCGTGAGGGACGCGAGATTGCCAAAATCCATCCGAACATGGTTGTAAAAATTCCTATGACATGCGAAGGTCTGAAAGCAGTTAAAGTTCTTTCAAAAGAAGGTATCAAGACAAATGTAACTTTGATCTTCAGCGCTAACCAGGCACTTCTTGCAGCAAGAGCTGGTGCTACATATGTATCTCCATTCCTTGGAAGACTGGATGACATCTCTACAGACGGTGTTGAGCTGATTCGCCAGATCGCTGATATGTTTGCAGTTGCAGGCATCGATACCGAGATCATCGCAGCAAGTGTTCGTCATCCAATGCATGTAACACAGTGTGCACTTGCAGGTGCTGATATCGCTACTGTACCATTTAAAGTACTTGAGCAGATGACCCATCATCCGCTGACAGACGCTGGTATTGTTAAATTCCAGAATGATTACAAGGCTGTATTTGGAGAATAATTAACAGAGAAATTATTTTACGTAAGAATTCAATCCGGTTGTGATTCGCACATCATGATATCATGGAAAATAATAAGGAGAATTGAAAATGGAGAATTTAGAGCTTCAGAAAGTTGCCAACGAAGTCCGCAAAGACATCGTAACAGCACTGCATGCTGCTAAAGCTGGTCATCCAGGCGGATCTTTATCAGCAGCAGATTTATTTACTTATCTTTATTTTGAGGAAATGAATATTGATCCTAAGGATCCGAAGAAAGCAGATCGCGACCGTTTTGTCCTTTCCAAAGGTCATACTGCACCAGGTCTGTATTCTGTACTGGCTGAGAGAGGATATTTCCCGAAAGAGGATCTGGTGACACTTCGTCATCTCGGATCTTACCTTCAGGGACATCCGGATATGAAGCATATTCCAGGCGTCGACATGTCCAGCGGTTCCCTTGGACAGGGAATCTCTGCAGCAGTTGGAATGGCACTTTCAGCAAAATTATCAAATGACAGCTATCGTGTATACACACTTCTTGGAGACGGTGAGATCCAGGAGGGTCAGGTATGGGAAGCTGCAATGTTTGCAGGAGCAAGGAAACTGGACAATCTTGTAGTGGTCGTTGATAACAATGGTCTTCAGATTGATGGTAAAGTTGAGGACGTATGCTCCCCATACCCGATCGATAAGAAATTCGAAGCATTCAATTTCCATGTAATAAATGTAGCTGATGGAAATGACATGGCGCAGCTGCGCGCTGCTTTTGACGAGGCAAAGACTGTGAAAGGAATGCCGACTGCGATCGTTATGAAAACAGTAAAAGGCAAAGGGGTATCTTTCATGGAAAACCAGGTTGGCTGGCATGGAAAAGCTCCGAACGATGAAGAGTACGCACAGGCTATGGCAGATTTGGAAAAGGTAGGTGAAGCATTATGTCAGAAGTAAAGAAGATTGCCACCAGAGCAAGTTATGGTAACGCTCTTGTAGAACTTGGAAAAAAACATGATGATCTGGTTGTTCTGGACGCTGACCTTGCTGCAGCTACACAGACCGGAATCTTTAAGAAAGCATTCCCAGAGCGTCACATCGACTGCGGTATCGCAGAGTGCAACATGATGGGAATTGCTGCCGGAATCGCAACAACTGGAAAAGTGCCTTTTGCAAGTACTTTCGCTATGTTTGCAGCAGGACGTGCCTTTGAGCAGGTTCGCAACTCTGTTGGATATCCGAAGCTGAATGTTAAGATTGGTGCTACCCACGGCGGAATTTCCGTTGGTGAGGATGGTGCTACACACCAGTGCTGCGAGGATTTTGCACTTATGCGTACAATTCCGGGAATGATTGTTGCATGCCCGTCTGATGATATTGAAGCAAAAGCAATGGTAGAGGCAGCTTATGAGCATGTGGGCCCTGTTTACATGAGATTTGGCCGTCTTGCTGTTCCGGTTATCAATGATAACCCGGATTATAAATTTGAGCTTGGCAAAGGTATTGTTCTCCGTGAGGGAAAAGACCTTACCATTATTGCAAACGGACTTTGCGTAGCTCCGTCTCTGGAAGCAGCTGCGAAACTGGCTGAAGAAGGAATCGAAGCAAAGGTTATTAACATCCACACCATCAAACCTCTCGATGAGGAACTTGTTGTAGCAGCTGCCAAAGAAACAGGCAAAGTTGTTACTGTTGAAGAGCATTCCATCATCGGCGGCCTTGGTGGTGCTGTATGCGAGTGCCTTGCTGAGAAAGCGCCTGTACCGGTTAAACGTATTGGTATCAATGATGTTTACGGAGAGTCTGGCCCGGCCGTTGCTCTTCTTGAGAAATACGGCCTTGATGCAGCCGGTATCTACAAACAGATCAAAGCATTTATCTAATTGACTGTGCCTTTCCTGTATGGTGTTGGCACCGGCAGGCGCTATGTCTGTTTTTGCAGAAGACCTTTTGGAAATTCAAAAAAGTGATATGCTAAATAAGTATACGGCAAATGGAAGTGAAAGCTTCTGTTTGCCGTATTGTTATATAAAATTTCCAAGAATCCCTTGTGCAATGGTGTCAGCCAGCGTGATCACAGTGGACAGTCTTGTTGTCTGTAAAGTCAGATATTCCAGAATTCCTGCAATATTTACAATTCCAGTAATATAAATATCCCCCACAGGCGGCAGATCTTTCTGAACAGCCGCACCTGGGTAAAGAGAGCCGTTTCCGATTGTCACATAGCCCAAATGTCTTTCATCGCCTAGAGACGCGTCTATAGCAATTACAAGGGCAAACGGATGGTTCTTTGAAATAAAGTCCGTTATATCGGACAGATTGACGGCATGAACAGGCTGACTTAATGTACCGTAGACAAAAATTCCTGGAAGCTGATGCTGACTTAAACGATAGCCCACATAAGGTCCCAGACAGTCTCCGGTTACCCGGTCACTTCCAATGCACAAAAACACAATTTCAGTCCAGTCCCGTTTATGACGCTTAATACATTTTCCCAGAAGCCGTGCAATTTCTCTGGAAGAATCTGGTTTTTGGGTATTTACATAAAAAGGCATAAAAGTTCTCCTGCTTTAAAAATTTCATAAATAAGCAAACTTGCCCGATTGCTTATGGACGATAATTTGCAGCTGCAGCTGTCTGATATAATCCATCTTATCCTATATCTGGAAAAAATATGCACCTGGCTGAGTACAAAAAAACATATCGAAATCTATATGCTGCACTTTACGTGACATTCTGCCGGAATTCAATTGCAGCAGTTCGCTGTACCCTTCATCCCGACAAATATTTCCTTTGCAAAAACTGTCGCAAAATTCTGTGAAACAGGTCTTATATTCCGCTAAAATCTGCATTTCTCATGTGATATTCTCATACCCGAAGGGGTGATGTGACTATGATAGAAGTTATCTACAAAGAAGAGAAACAGGAGGCGAAAAATGGGGAAAATCTTTTTAATCTGCCGAGAAACATACGTCAGGTAGGACTGACAACCGGAAATATGCGTATTTATATTGAAGATTACGTATACACATTTCTGACAAGGCTTGCCAGGAATGCGGTCGGTTCCGGAAAAGAACAAGGCTGTGTAGCTGTTTTTACAGGCGAAACAAAATGGAACAATGGTATAACCTATCTTTTCATCCGGGGAGCTTTGATGGTGGAAGATATGGAAGCTGCATCAGATCATATTGATTTCTCTGAAAAAATATGGGCAAAAATACAGGAAGACCAGGCAAAATATTTTCCGGGACAGGAAATAACAGGCTGGTTTTTTTCGCGCCCTCAGATGTATATGGAAACAGACGAATTGCTGACCCGAATCCATCTTCGGTATTTTGGCGGTGAAAAAGTGCTTATGCTTATGGAACCTGCAGAAAAAGAAGAAGCTTTCTTCTTCTTTGAAAATGGCCTTATGGTCCGGCAGCGGGGATATTACATTTATTATGAGAAAAATCCGCTGATGCAGGAGTACATGATTGAAAAAAATAAAGATTTTGCGCCGGAATTTACAGAAAATGTGTCTGACGAGGCGGTTGTATCTTTTCGGAAAATCATCCGGAACAAGAAAACAAAGAAAGCAGAAAAGACAGAGGAAAAGCCCCAGGAGGAAATGGAGCGTACCTCTGTTTTTTCATATGCAGCAACGGCCTGTCTGGTACTTGCTGTATTAGCTGTAGGCGCGGGCTTTTACAGAAATTACGGTGGCTTGCCGGTGCAGCCTGAAGATGATTATGCAGTGACTGTTATGTCAGGAAAAACAGAGGAAGATGCATCAGAAGAAAAGCAGGCAGAAAATGACACGAATCAGATACAGGATGTTTCCAAACAGGAGAAAAGTCCGGAAGAGCAGTTGGAAAGAAATGCTTCGGTGACTCCCAAAATAACGCAGGAAGCCGCCGATACAGAAATAAGTGATGAAACCGGGAATAGCTGGCAGGACAGCGAATCTGATTTTGCAAATGAGGCGGAAGCAGCAGAACAGACAGAAACTGAGGAGCCGGCAGAAACGGTGGATCAGACGGAAACTTTTTCCCAGGAAGCTGATGAACGGAAAATAAAGAAACAGAGCACCAACGCAGAAGAACAGACGGATTCCAGTGCACAGACCTCATCTGACGGCATATACGAAACTTATGTGATCAAACCAGGCGATACTTTATACCAGATCAGTATTTCCCATTATGGAAATATGGATGCCATCCCGGAAATCTGCCGCCTGAATAATCTGGAAGAAAACCAGGTGATTTATCCGGGGCAAATGATTGTATTACCTTGACCGGATGTGGTATAATCGAAAAAATAGAAAATACAAGGCAAGGTTAAATTATGGCAAACACATTCAAAAATATCAAAAAGAAACTGCGGCGGAAACGACTTCTGGCCGAGAAACGCCATCTGGAAAAAGCCCAGGCCGGAGCCGGTGGGAATGAAGCTGCGAGAAGAAAAATCAAAGCTGCTTTGCGAAGAAAGAAAGCTGTGCTGAAACCGGTTGCCGTGATACTGATTGCTGTATTTGTGGTCTTGGCAGGCTTTCTTTTTCTGGAAAAAAGAACTTACCGAAACTATAAAGTACAGGTGACCAGTGAGCAGGAGGATACTGTTTCCACCCAGTACACCTATCTGTCAGGTAAGATTCTGCGTTATAGTTCCGACGAGGTATCTCTGGTAAACAACAAGCTGGAAACTGTATGGTCCCAGACATATGACATGCAGAATCCTGTGGCAGATGTTTGCGGTGACTGTGCCGTGATTGCTGATAAAGATGGTACATCCATGGTTTTTCTTGACAAAAATGGAATTACCGGGACTGTATCTACTTCTTACAGTATTGTGAAGGCAAAAGTTTCCAAAACCGGAATGGCAGCGGCAATTCTGGATGGCGGCGACCACACCTGGATCAATTTTTACAATTTAGATGGAAGTCTTGTGGCAGAAAATCAGACTAATATTCAGGATCCTGGATATCCTATGGATGTGGCACTGGCAGATAATGGCGTTGTGATGATGGTGGCATATCAGTTTGTGGACAGCAGCGAGACCACCAGTTACATAGCTTTTTATAATTTCGGAGAAGTAGGACAGAATGAAGACGACCGTATTGTAAGCGGATACACATATGATGGAGTTGTGGTTCCGCAGATTCAGTATCTTGGCAGCAATGCAGTTGCACTTCGGGATGATGGATTTACCATATATTCCGGGCGCCAGATTCCTAAAGAACTGAAAACAGTCCAGGTTGAGCAGGAGATTATCAGTACTTTTTATGATGAAGACAACATTGGCCTGGTATTTAAAAATGACAGCAAAGACAAACAGTATACCATGCAGGTATATTCTTCTGCTGGCAAGCTGAAATTTAGCAAGGATTTTAATATTCCATATACCACTATCAGAATGAGTGATGATTATATTGTTATGTACAACAGTTCCCAGCTTTGCGTGTTGAATAGCAACGGTTCCGAGAAATATTTTGGAAGTGTGGATGGAACAGTGAAAGATTTTTTCAAATTGGGGTGGAATAAGTATTTGCTTGTTATGGATACTGGTGTAAATGTGATAAAACTCAGTTAAGGAGAATGAAATGGACATAAGCTGGACTTGGCTTGGCATTGTGGTGCTTGCACTGATTATTTTTGCATGCGCTTCCGGATTTCGCAGAGGCTTTGTAAAAGAAATCGTATCTGCTTTTTTTATGATCATATCCTTTCTCCTTGTATGGGGGATTAATCCATATGTAAATACATTTGTGAGAGAGTATACACCTGTTTATAATATTGTTCAGAGTAACTGCCAGGAACTGGTCATGGAACAGACAGGCAGCCAGAAAGCTTTGGATAAAGAAGAACAGACGCAGATAATGGAAAAAATGGAACTTCCGGACATATTGAAAACTTCTCTTATGGAAAATAATACTGCAGAGACATACCGCTATCTTGCAGTCAGTACGTTTGCGGAATATATAGCAGATTCGCTGGCTGTCATGATCGTAAATGGAATATCATTTCTTTTATCCTTTATAATTTCTGCAATCGTGATCAGACTGTTGAGTTATATACTGAATGTTCTGACAAATCTTCCTGTGATAAAGGGCGTGAATAAAATTGCCGGAGGTGTAGTGGGTGGTGCGAAGTGCATAATCTTTATCTGGATCGGGTTTCTGATCCTGACGCTGCTCTGTGATACCACGATTGGAAAACAGGGAATGGCTCTTGTTGAGCAGGATACAGTACTGAATTTCCTGTATAATCAGAATATATTTGTGAAAGTGTTTATGAGTGTTTTCTACGGAAATTGAGCACAAATGTCAAATAATGTAAAAAAATCAAAAAAATTGAAAAAAGGGGTTGACGAATGGCAACTCTGATGATATACTGAATCTCGCTTCTGAGGAAGCGGGATTTCATTTTGAAAAACTTCAAAAGTTTTTTAAAAGAAATTAAAAAAGTTGTTGACAAACGAAAATGCTTGTGGTAATATAAACAAGCTGTCGGACAGACAACGACAGATAAACAACCTTGATAACTAAACAGTGAAACACATACGATTCTCGAAAATTCTTAACGAATCATCATTCGAATGAATGAACTTTTTATAACAGTAATGACGAGAGATAACTAAGCTAGTTGGTTGTCTTGAGTACATCAAACACTTTATC
>NZ_JBCOMI010000052.1:0-15616 GCF_040924245.1 Ruminococcus sp. J1101004sp1_RTP21198st1_B9_RTP21198_201120
GTTTATAGATATATTTATTTGAGTATTTTTTATATTTTTTATTTATTCCATTTTATATCGAAATATTTTTCTGCTATCTGCGGATATCTCTTTTCAAACTCAGCCAGATACCTTGCAGTAGCTTCATTTCCAGGTTCGGAAATCTATGCTTTGATCTTCCAATCAGATCAGCGTCAATAATTGCAATTTTCATCTTATCCAAGTCTCTTCTCAATTTTATTAATACTTTCATACAATCTATCTAATGCACATTCAAAAGCTCCAATGCCGGAAAAGAAACTGCTTAATCTCAAATCATCAAACAAATATGGCATAACTTTATATAATTCAATAAAAATATAATATAAAACATCTACCACAATAGAGTTTCCTGCCTGTTTATATAACTGAGTGTTACTAACCACCTCTTCTGCTGTATTAAACGCATTATCAGAAAATCCCATAAGCCTAAAACATTCTCTTGGTGTTAATTTTCTAATTCTAATATTATTAGTTTCAAAAACATAATTGTCTTTTTGTACAGAAGTCAATGTATTTTTACAACCATTATGGTTAAATTCCAATCTCTGTTCAGTCGGTGCTCCAGGAGTGCAATCTGATGGATTTTCTGGATTTCTTCCTCGACTTGCACAAATAATTTTATCATCGTATTCAATCTTACATACGCCAGTTTCTGTCGCAGTAATTGTAGGTGATATATTTCCACACTCTTGTACTCTACCTCTTCTTGTTTTCGAATCCGGATAAGATAAATCTGCAACACCACCTACTTCGCATTCTATATACCCTTTTTTAGTTGCCTGTGGAATTTCAACAACTGCATTCATACCTTGATTTCCAAAACCTTTATAATCTCTTGCAAGTAATGTGTTTGCAACATCAATTTCTTTTTCAAATTTTTCACCACAGTTAGATACAATTCCTGTCATTATATGCGGTTGTCTACCTCCACCTTGCATTGTTGTTAATGTATGACTTATATTATTTTTGTCCCATACACCACCAGCATATCCTGTTCCTAAATCTGGACGATTTATATTTCCAATAAAATGCTGCTCATTAGAAGTATTAGATTCGTATGTATGAATATTCTTTATAAATTTCTTAACCTTTTCCTCTGAAATATAATACTTTTCATCTACTTTATTTTCGAGAATATCTTTTAAACGTGTACCATTGTCAAATGGCACTGGAAATTTAAACTCCCCATTATCCAGTTCTTTCTTAATAAAAATAAGATATACTCTTTCTCTATTCTGAGGGATTCCATAGTGCTTTGCGTTGAGCACTTTCCAGTATACGTTATAACCATATTCTTCTAATTCATCAGTAAATAACTTAAATGTTGTTTCTTTAAATTGTTTACCAACAATGTTTTTTACATTTTCATAAATACCAAAATTGGGTTTGTTTGATCGAATAACTCTTAGATATTCCACAAGAAGTGATGAGCGAGTTTTTTCAAGATTTGTACTTCCACAATGAGGACATTTATCACGCTCGGACCAATGGACAGTTAGTGGATTATATTCATGACTACAATCCTTACAAGTCCATATAGATCCTTTTTGTTTACCAGCTACACTAAAATCCTGGCAAGGGCTTCCACCACAAATCATATTGAATGGAGATAAATTCTCTTCATCAACTTTAGTTATATCTCCAAGATTTTTTGATGAATCTACATTATGAATAGCACAATATGATTTTTCTGCATACTTATCAAATTCACAAAAATTTACAAGCTCCCATTTTTTATTTTCACATAATTTATTATTATTCAATTCCCATTACCTTATGGGGATTACGTAATCACTTTATTCTAGAATTTACCAATTACCTTTCATTTTAGTTAAATCCCGGCGTCCCAGGATCTAAATTTATTTTTTGATTTTTTGTTGGAAGAGAACCTTCCCACATGATATAAAATAGCTACGAATTTTTTAGATTAACCTAAAATAGAAATAATGTCTTCTAATATAATAGAATTTTAAACTCCTTACCCTAATCTCTTCTCAATTTCTTCTTCAAGTATCTTCGGAATTTCTTCCTTGCTTCTTTCCCAGAAATATCCCTTACCAATCAGACCATCAGCCTCAGCATAACCATAGATTGTCTCCGTGTCTCTTCCAGCAGGATCGTACTGTGTACCAGTATTAATAGAAATCTGCGCCATAGCTCCATTCTTAGTCTCAAACACAGAGTCAAGTTGTGGCGCTGCCTGAAGCATTCCAATTCTGTGATAACGCCCTTCCGGAATAGAGTAAAATTCATCCACATTCTTCTGAAGAACATTCTTGGATTCCTGCGCGGCTGCATCTACAGCGGAACGGACTTCTTTAAGGATTGCAGCTTTCAGAGATTCTAGTGATTTATACGTTGCCATGATGTTTCTCCTCCATAACCAGATAATCCATACCCAGACAAAGGGGAATTATCACTTTTTGGATAGTATTTTTCCATAAAACCAGCTATACCCTTGTCCTGTTCAGCTTTATCTTTTTCGGCTTGTTTTTCTACATATTCTATAAAATCAGCCTGTGTACTCATATAGCAAGACATATATGTATTAGCCATTCCCATAATTGCCATAACCATTGATGGATTAGCCGCAAAATAGCCGAATATTTTTTTCTCATCTTCAGAAAGTTCAGCCCAGTGTCCGGCAAGTCCAATCACGCTATTTGCTAATTTTCTTCTCAGATCCAAATTATCACCTACATATATTCCATATTTAGCAGCAATTTCTATAACCCAGTCCTGCAATTCCACATTCGTGTACATCTTTTCAATAGCTTGCATCTGCACATCAAATACTGTAGTCTCACGATCATCCAATACACGTACCTGGTAGAAATCATGCTCTTCACCTTCTACAAGCTTTTTTCCAAATGCTGCAATCTGACCGCAGATTACTGATTTGTTCTTCATGGTGATTTTCACCCAGTCATTAATTTCAAAATTGTTGTTCATGTTACTTGTTCTCCTTATCTGTTAGTTTCATTTCATCAACCGTTGTATGGTATTCTTCATTCAGGAAGGCATATATTTTTTCCATCTTCTCAGCCGGGAGTTTCTTAATATCTCCACGTAGCCATTTACCGCCTACATTCGGACTCACACCAATGCAGTCAGAAAAATAACGAATAGAAATACCGTTAGTTTCGAGGTACTTTTTTACAATTTCAAATAACTTCATAATTATGTTGCTCCTTTCGTTAATATAATTTTTCGCATAATAAAAGAACGCACCAGATCACCGGCACGCTCTTAATAGCTTTTCAATATTTAGTTTTCTTACAGATTACTTATTTTGGTAATCCCTTCCATAGTAGAGAAATTGTTTAATGTGTTACAATTCCTTATTTTATATGGTGTTGCCACGTGTCAAAAAGTGCCGAATGCAGTAAGCAAGAATCACATTTTCGTTCTCTCCATATATGGGAAGTTATTAGGCCTTCGGTAAACACTTATATTCGTTGGCAAAATCAATGATTTGTCCAAAAGTTCTTGTTTCACCATAATGCCAGTTTTTGATATTCCCCCTATAAGTGGAATTTATTCTAATTTCACAATCCCTTATGTTTACTGGGTTTGTTGGGCATTAAAATTTGCTAATGCATCCGTTTTTTACTTATTTTGGTAATCTCCTCTATACGTGGAAATTGTTGCACCTTTGAAAAACCCTTATTTTTATTGGCTTTATCAAAGGTCGATTTTTGCTTATTCGCCAATTTTGCATTCTTACTCAATACCATTTTTATTCCCTCTATATACCAGACGATATTCAAAATCCGCAACGCCTTGAAAATACTGCATTTTTCGCCTGTTAAAATTTCATAATCTCCAAAATTAATTTCCCCCTATACGCAGAAATTGTTCCAGCGCTGAAAACACAGTAAATATCAGCATTTATCCACTCAAAAAATCGCTTAACCGTTAATCTTTTTACCCAAAAGAGTAATTCCCCCTATACGCAAATGATATTCAATATGTCTAAATCCCATATAATTCTTGATGTTTTCGCCTGTCAAAATAGCTCTTATCCGTAAAACCTGCTGCCAGCGTAATACTTTTTTCGTTCCCCATTACTGGAAGATATTCGGCAGTAGACTTTCCCATATATTATCTGTGATCCAAGACGATTAGAATATCAAGTAGGCTTTCGGTCTAAAGATAAAGCAATAGCCCAGTGGGACATTTTCCTCTGGGCTACATACTGTTAATATATTCACTTTAGTTTCAATCAAGCAAACTCAGTAATATCAATAACATTTCTTACATGGCGTATATCCCATACTAATTGCCTGATTCTCAGACACATTTCTTGGATTTCTCATATTACTGCAACTAGAATACCTATGATATTTACTTCCAGAATTAGGAATCCATACCCCACTTCCTGCTGTTGGTATTTCCGGTCTTGCATTATTAGATGTAGGAGTTTTTCTTACAGTAATTTTACATGTAAATTTCTTTCCAAGAACTGTTGCTGTAACATTGGCAGTTCCTGTCTTTTTAGCAGTAATTATCCCATTTTTTACAGTAACAATATTTTTTCTTGAAGATTTCCATTTTACAGGCTGTTTAGTTCCTGTTACTTTCAAAGTGATACTCTCTCCAACTTTTAATGTAACATTTTTTTTATTCAGCTTTGGTGTTTCAACTGTAACTTTACAAGTATATTTCTTGTTTCCTGCCTTTGCAGTAATTATTGCAGATCCTTTTTTCTTAGCAAGCACTTTGCCTGATTTATTGACAGTAGCTACTGATTTCTTACTTGAAATCCATGTCGTACCACCACTTGTTTCTGAGACCTTTAACTGTATGGTTTGTCCAGTTAATAGTATAATTTTACTTTTGTTGATTTTTCCTGCCGCTGATACTGGAATGGTCATACAAAAAACCATCAGTAATACAGCAATAATTGATAGTAACTTTTTCATTTTTTTCATTCGTACTTCCTCCCAACAATTTTAATATTCATATTGTATCATTATTGTTGAGAATACAGAAGTATTAATTACAATTCATTCAGATATTTTTCTATTTTTTATCCGTAACTATATCATCAATTTTGACGTATTTACTCAAACTACATCTGCTATAATATGGAATCCTATATAGCATTCCTGTTATACTTACGTCCACAAGTATCAAACAAAAAATTTGAAGTTGATACCAAATGATACTGAAATATACCACTGGATTGTTGTAAAATTACTTCATCAAATAAAGAAAGGAGCTTTTCAAAATGGACAGAAAATTAGCAGCTTTATTACTCCGTGAGGTCTTCTTACCTGGAAAATATCCATATCACATCAATATTTCTTCCGACGACTATTCAGATAATGATATTGAAAAATGTATGCTTGATATGGAAAAAGAAGGTTTACTTCACTTCTGGGAGCAAAAAGTTTATCTAGGCGATTCCACGTCTACCTATCATTGCACAGACTTCCATCTACGTGTAACCATCAATTATGAAGCCTGTGAAAAATTCTTAGCGTCCATCAAGTAAAACTATCGGCCCAGGGGGACATTTTCCTCTGGGCTACATACCGTCAAAAATCCCCGATATGCACCTATAAGTTTTCCTCAAAACCATCACCATAAAACTATTCTTTTATCGGAAAATCGACCCCAGAAAAACCCTTATTTTTACTGCATTCTCTAATTTGCCATTTTTGCATTTTTGCCAATTTTGAGGAAAATCCGGTCAAAACACCCCTAAGAGGACAAATTTCATCCTCCCGGAGTGTCACCGGCACAAATCATCCAACTTTGTCCATCAATCCATCAACTTTCTGATCCAGGCTCACCGCCCAACTCTTCACAGCCTTAATTGCTCTAACATATTCTTCCAAATCCTCTTCCGGAATATTCTGCAAATCATCAAGCAACCAGGCATATTTATCTATATCCTTCAGATAGATTTCTGTCTTTCCACTGAACAGCTGCACAGCCTCATGGATCTTCTTCAAACGTTCCTGTTCTGGATCTTGTTTTTTCTGAAGATCTGCAAGCTGACGTTTCAACTGTCCGTTTTCCTTATCCAATTTTCTGATCCTTGCTTCGAGAAATTCATTCTGACGTTCCATGTCTCTGTTAGCTTTCTGCAATGAAATATAATCAGCCGGAGTTTCCACAACAGTCTTTGCAGCTATATCATTCTCCATCTCTTTAATCCTGGAATCACGTTGTTGCAACATCCGTTTCACACAGTCCAACGATTCCACGAAATCAATTTGATTTACTTCTGACAACTCCTGGAATACCGCTTTTGCTGCATCCAACGTTACCATACCTGTATAGACAACTTCTCCCAACTCAAGAATCATTTCAATGAGCATTTCGTAATTTACCAATGTTTCTGCAAGTGAATTATTATCATTTTCTTTCATATAAATTTTCTCCTTATAAATAGTAATCGAAACCAACATCCGCCAGCGTGGAGATATAGGTGGTAGTGCTAAAAAAGTTGGTCTAAGAATTAAAGAACTGGAACGGATTTATGGAATCGAACACGGTGGTGATCATGGAAATCAATACCAAGAGGCAAAGCCGAATAATTCGGTTTTGGCAAAATCCCAATCCGACTTGGCAGCGGAAATGGGATTTACTGTTCAAACTCTCCAAAACTACAAAGCCCTTACAGAAATGATTCCTGAATTAGAGGATCTTGTAGATACCGGAATTGTAACCAACACTACTGCTCTATCTCTTATTCGTCCTATCCTTATAAACCACTTCTCATTAAAAAAATGATTTATTTTCAAAAAAATTCGAACTTTTTTCAATTTTCGTGTGATTTCAACGAGTCTCATTCGTATAATATGTGTAAGCATCAACACAAAATAATGGATGAGGAAAACTAAATATGAGATTCATTGAAATCGCAGATGAAGAAGCACTTAACCTTCCTGCCGATCAGCTTAAAGCTATTGCTACCTATAACTATCTTCTCAGTGTACAACCAGACTATGTACCAGAAGATATAAACATCTCACCAGAAGAGATAGATAAGCAGTACCAAAAACTGATGCAGCAAATAAAAGGTTAGTCAATCATCAGGCAAGGACATGGAATCTATCTGTGTCCTTCTTCATTTCTGCCTCTTCATCCCAAGTATGATCTGGCACATCTACAGCACCATCAACCTCAACAGCACCAAAATTCTTTGCCATATCATCCGGTACAACGTGTCCACCAATCTTACAGTCATCATTCTTCACATTGCTCTTCTCAGTATTCTTTTCAAACATCTTATCAATATCCTCCTTATTCAACTGCTTTGCAGTCTTAACCCATTCGGCAACTTCCAGTAATGTCATATGTCCGTATTCTTTCAGGACTAACTTCCGATCACCACTCTTCACAATAACGCTCCACTTACCGCCTTTTTCACTTTGAAAGCTATACCCTTTATTTGCTAATGCTTTCCTGATCTTTGATCTAACAGCCACATAAGATGTAACCTTTAAAGCAAGAATATGGTGCTTTTGATCTACTGTGAATCTCACAACGTCACCATTGAAAAGTTTCGCTCTGGCTGTCACTGCCTTTCTACCGAAGCAATACTCTTTACCGTCTTCACCTTTAATAAGTCCGTACTGCCCCTTGATGTAATACTCGATTGTTCCTTGTAAGTTTTTGTTTGCCATAATGTTACTCTCCTTTGATCTTAAATTTTTGTGGTTTATTTTTCACTGGGAATTTCCTAGTAAAGATCATTCATCCAGTTACATACAATTCTTCTTATTCAGTTTTTCATTTATTCTGCAAAATCTCACAGCGAAAATTGCACAGTAAAGTCCAACATGATTCTGTCAACAGCTCAAAAATCTTACTCTCTCAGTAAGCACATATCTCCATCTATATAGAGATAATTTCACCCAGATATCAAGCAATGCTAAATTGTCAATCTGGAAAATCATCATCCGTTTTACCCTCGATTTCATGCAAAATAGTCATTGCTATAGAAACAGCTGCTACCGCCTGATCCGTCCTGGAAGATTAATACATGGGTGTCCACTGAATTGACTCCCCATCTAAACAATCAATATGTATAGGTATCTTAGTTTTAGAAGCTCCTTGCAGATCAGATAAATTATTCAGTGCACACACACAAATTTACTTCCCGGCACACAGAATAATAGCTTATATTCCCCTATTCTCTTCTTTACGAAAAGGGCTCAGAAACCCAGTGTTTATGCAGCTTTCCAGACTCAAATGTGCATTTTTTATTCATCATTTTGCACATTTTTATTTTCTACAACTTATTATTTTGAGAGTTAATTTGATTAGAACGAATGAAATGTGAAGCTTTAGCGAACATTTCAAGAGTGATGACAAATGAACGTAGCTTTAGCGTAGTGAATGCGTCAGCCCCTGTCGGAACGACAGATAAGTTAAGTGATTTTTATCTTACTTGCCTGGTGTTCCACCAGATTACTGCCGCGCATCTAAAGATGCTTGTCATCACTTCACCATCTGTTCGCTAACGCTTCACAGCTGGTTCGTTCGAAATTGATTGTTTGTTGATTCATCATGTAATTATAACAATATTAACATTTTTGATGTTTTTGAATATTCTATCTATATATTATTTTTCCATCTTTATTCTTTACAAAAGAGGCTCGGAATCCCAGTAAAATAAAGGGTTTAAAAATCAAAATGTGCAGTTTTTGATGCTCATTTTGCACATTTTTATTTTATGCTGCCTTTTCAGTGACATAACAATTTTGAATCCAATTATTTAATAGCTCTCTCATACGCTCACTTGGAATATAAATATCAATCGGTTTACCATTACGAATCTGACTTCTCCACATCCATTGTAACAATGCTGATAAGGAACACATATCTTCATCAAAGATAAGATCATAATGATTAACAAATTGTCTAATCTCCGGTGACATAAAAAAGTTTACCAGATATGCCAGCGCTTTCTTGTCCTTGAACTCATTCGTTCCTCTGGCATTACATGGGACAAAACCTTTCGAATACCCTTTACCTTTAATATATTTGGTATATGACTTGAACACGGTATACATATTATCTTCTGAATTGGTCTTAGAAACTGTTCTGAAGAAATTCTCTGTATTTGCCTTTAACTGTTCCAGCATAAACAGATTGCTTTTCCTCTTACTTTCGTACCAGTTCTTTGATAGAGGATTAGTCTTTCCAATCTTCATACCAATTTTGTTAAATTTGCCCTCATAAATGTTTATCAGATCAACCACTTTTCTACGCTTCTCATATTCCAGTTCTTTATTATGCTTAATCAACTTTCTGTCATAGTCCAGCATATACTTCTCGTAATGAATGCCGTGAATATCAAAGTATGACTTCTGAATGCTACCTTCCCACAGATATGTAAAGATGTAGCTCTCTTCAAAGCACTTAAAGAAGTCTACTGGAAAATTCCACATGATGATTCTTGCTAGTTCTTCGCTGTCTTCTTTCTTAAATCCCATAAGTGACTTGAAACTGCACAAGCGCTTGATGTCTCCGAATACACCTTTATACTTCTTGTCATCATTCCAGATTAGAAAGCCCTTATCATCCAGAGAGACAAGCTTCTGCTCAAAAATAATCTTCATATCATCCTTGGTTATCTTATAGGTATCAAGTACATCCAGGCATTCATCAATCATCAGAACATAGTCCTTACTCTTCAGCAGTTCCAGCATATCCAGGTCCATCTTCTGAATGAGCGAATGCGTTGTGACAATATTCTTTTCATTCTCTACAAGCCATCTGAAATGTTTCCATTTGGAACCCCATTTCTCCGGATCAACAATATCAATGTCTGTGCCATCCTTGAATCTCTCGCATTCTGACAGGAGCGGTACAATACAAAGGAACTTCCTGTCCGGATTGTCATTAATGTAATTGATCGCCCAGGTGCTTTTGCCAGATCCCATGATATCGTCTACGATTGTAATTGTTCTTTCTTCTGTGTTCATGAATTATTTCCTCCAATGATTTAAAATATTTTGATTTCATTCTTATCTTCCTCCATATGTTACTTCTTATTTAACTGTTGATTTATTCTTAGAATTCCTTCCGGTGATTGGATTATCTGAAACCACCGGAAAGAACGTTCTAAATTGCTTTATATAAGAAAAGCTGAATCTATATGTTCTGTAGAAATATTCTGTTTATCCAGCCTTTCATACTTATCTATATAAAAGCAATCATACTGTTTTAGCGCTTCTCCAATAAGGTTTGAGAAATACTGACTAATTGCTGCTTTGCCGTTTGCCATACAATCACACTTCCTTTCGGTACATCATCATTGTGTGATGTAAGGCCGGAGATTCTTCAAAAAAGAACACCTTCAATTTTTCATCTTTCTCAGAATCTTCCACTTTTAAAATTTTGAAGCCATGGCTACACAGCCAGTTCACCATATTCAGTGAACGTACAATATACATTGTTGTCTTTGGTCCTTTATACATGTTTGTTTTCCTCTCATTCTTAATTATTCTTCCAGCATGGCCGCCGTTTCATTCAACACTAACCGGTTCTGCTGCCAGTTCATCTTTTACTTCTGTTTCCTGCTCTGTGTTATTCTCAAAAATCAGCGTGTAGTTTCTGTTCTTTATCAGCAGCAGAATCTTCTCCACAAATTGAACCGATAACATATCTGCGGTAATATCTCCGTATACTGGCGTTATCCGTCCTACATCTACTACTTCTAAATCTGGATACTGTTTAATCTCAGATTCTTCCAGTGGTACACGAAATGTCCGGTTACTTAGTGTGTATGTCAAATAATAGACTGTCTCTGGAATCATCTGCACCACGAACTCAACGTGTTCCTTTCTGTCTGGATCGTAGAAGCCACTGTTGTTGACGTAGTTTCCAGATTTTAATATATCTTCGTAACCTTCCTCATAGTCATATGTACGCTTTCGCTGCAGAACTTCACCCTTTTGGATATGAGCTGGTTCCAGGATTGATAACAGGACTTTCTTCATCTGGTAGTATTCCAGTTTCTTTTTGTGGTACTTATTGGCGTTGCCGTATGTATTAGGGATGTAATGTGTATACTTGTATTCGTTATCACGACTGTTGAGTGCTCTGTTATTTATGCTGTAAATGCAATCGGATAACATCTTTTCTGTGATCGTATGGTGCTTCAGATTCTTCAGGTATTCTTTTGGTGGTTTCATGCACACTCTCCTTCCTGGCGGTAGATTGTGGTAGGTCTACCGCCGTGTAATACTTCTTATTTGTACAGAAAGTCATTCTAATAAAACTCAGGTTTCTTATTGTATGTACCTGCTGCTTTTACTCCACTGTAATTTTCCAACAGCAACATTGCCTGTCTAAAATTTATATCTACATTTCTTGTCTTCTCAGCACTGATTTCACCGTCAATTTCTTCATCTAAAATTTCCAACTCGTTTACTTCATCCTTTTGGCACGGAATATGAAATGTAAAATCACCAATACGATACAAACGCAGGAAACTGTCTGGTCCATAATCAAATACCTGTCGATTGACTCCAAGATATTCCACCCGGTCTTCTTCCTGAAGTTTTTTCAGCACAGCATCCTTCAGATGATATAAATTGAGCATTCTTGTCTTAGCAGCTCCGCAACACTGAAATTTCCTGTTATAATAACTACGGTTCTTTGTATCTCTGGACACTTTTGCAGATTTATTTATAGTGTATAGGGCACTGGCAATATTCTCGTCTGTTGCTGGTAAAACAGGCTGCTGTTTCTTCTCCAAAAGTCCGGCATGGGAAATATCCAGAATATCCAGGACACTGCATAATTTGTATGGAATACGCTGATTTCCACCTTTAAAGGTTCCAACAATACGCAATGTATCATTGTCTACAAGTTTCTTCACCGCATAAGATGTTGTGTCTAATACGCTCACAGTGTCCACCATTGGTAAGCCAAAACTCTCCATTCGTTCTGCAATAAATTCCAGATTAGCAGTAGTCATATATTCCTTCAGATCGTGTACAAGCTCAGATTTGCTGGATCTGGTTAAAAGCCCGGGATTAACATACTGTTTCAAGAAAGAAAAAAGATCAGCCCTATTAATCATTCTGGCAATATTCTTGTCCCAAAACACCTCATAAATTTTCTCTTCAATACTCTGCATATCTTAGCTCTCCTTCTATTTCTCAATCATTTTATATGTATTTGGTTCAACTTCTACCAGAACAACAATTCCAGAGAAATAATGTCCATATGTGTCCATTGCCATTTCAAATACAATATCTCCAATTTCCTTGTACATTTGAGGATGCGTCTTTTCATTGATATAAGCAATGTCATTCTTTGCTTTATCAATACACGCAAAGAAGAATGTGTCATTTTGTCTCAATAGTAAAATGCTGCCAAAATCTGCAAAATCATTTAAGTTATATGCACAGAAATTTTCAACATCATCAATCTTAAAAAGCATCTTTGTGCCGTCTTCAAGATAAGGTGCTTCAAGGATCTGGAAGCTAACATCCAGTCCCAGATCACTATAACTAAGGTCTCCAAGGTTGCTTTTCTTCACTAATTTATTACTCATATCCGTTTTCTCCTTTTTATCATTGACGGCCAATTTTCTACTGCCTTACTTCTGTTCACTTGTTACTTCTCATTTTGCTTCTAATTTATTCTAAGAAAATTATCTGGTTCGTCCTTTTACCACATACTGATTTCTGTATGCTTCGTCTTTGATAAATTTATTGATAAAGTTATACAAGTGACTCCTGTTTACGCTACCATGATCTTGTGGGAATACTTTATGAACCTGGTCGTTTGTACCCTCAATATTTAACGGCTTACCTTTGTAGTACACCCAGCAACAAATATTTGCAGCTGGATCACCCAGGAATGTATCTAATGAAAATTTGTAATCGCCTTTTTCAATTTCGTCTAAAACGTAATATCCCATACTCATATTCTCCTTATCTTTTGGTGGATCAGGCAGCAGCTTTTTGTATCCACTGCCTGAATCCGGTTATTTACTGATTACTTCGTAACCTCTGGCTGATTTTCCTGCTCGGTTGGTTTTCAGTAATTTTGTGTCGTCAAACCATGGTACAGTACCACCTTTAAATTTTGGTTCTGGTATTCTATTTTCAGACTTGCCGATCAGATGGATTAAACCATTCTTCTGTAACACGGCTAAGTCATTACGCTGCTTTTCCATATACTTCATATCCTCACTATTGATACATGACTTTTCTCTGACATAACATAAGATGTACTTAACCTTTACTGTCCTCTTCTCTTTTTCAGAAGTTCCAACTTTGTCATTCTCTTCTTTGTAGGTTCTTCTTTCTGCTCTGTTATATCTACTTCCGGTAATTCCAGTGAACCAAGCTTTGCTCTGGTGCTTTTCTTATTTCTCATACGTTCCGCATTAGCTTTTACAGCCAATTCGCCAAGCTTCTTTACATGAGATACCGGATAATCCAAGCCACTTGCAGCAATGATTGTCTTCCTGCCATTGAAGCCCTCAAATACATTATCTGGCTTTCCTACTTCTGCAATTACATCCTCAGAGTCAATATCTGACTTATCATTTTTAGAATGAATGATACCGATATTCTCACAGATGTAGTTATCCTCGATTGGTGCAAAGATTCCACTCTTAGTCAGCTTTTCAAGCTTGATCTTGCTATCTGTTCCATCTCCTGTTACGCTCAGGACCATTGCTCCGCTGTCTTTCAACATTTCCAGACGCTCTGATTCATCAAAATTGTTCTGTCTGCCGTAACTCTCATTTGAAAGAAATTCATCCAGCATACTTGCAAAATTCTTATTGATATAATCGTAATTCTCGTTGCTGTCATTATTTAAGAAGAATGTTGCTCCCAAACCTTCTATTTCCTGAAGCTCCTGCACTGTCTCATAAGCGTTCTTATGTTTTGCCAAGGATTCACCAGATGCAGGTAACGCAATCACCGGACACACGGTCTTCACCGGATTACCCTCTTCGTCTTTTTCTTCCAGGAGCATTTCTGCAACAATTGGCGCACAGCCTGATCCAGTAGAACCGCCTCCGGCAAAGAGAATAAACACAATGTCTTCTTTGATTCCTTCAACAAATTTGATGAAATCTTCGTTTCCAGCCAGACAATCCATAGCTCTTTCCCGGTGTCCACCGAATCCGTCAAAACCTTGTAAGATATATTTATTGGGTACATCTCCCAGGGCTTTGTGATCCTGTTCGCTGCCATTTGCCGCCGCACCTTTGTAATGACGCTGTACAAATTCTTTGTAGATTTTTCCGCCTGTGCTTCCCAGTCCTAACATGTAACAATTCTCTCTGATCTTCATTCTGCTTTATCCTCCTTGAATAATTTGCGACCATCATTTGTTAAATAATAGGTGTTTGCATGGTTGTCCATAACACCTTTTTCAAGATAGCCAAGCTTCACCAGCTTAGTTACCATGCGGTATACTGTCATTCGAACTCCAAGAACATTTCCTGTCTCTTCCATGATCTCTTCAATTGTCATACTATGAAATTGATCTGTCATATTGGAACCATGTAGTGTGTCCAGAATGAGGTAATCTGATCTGTTTAATTTATTTGTCATATATACAATCTATCCTTCCTATATCTTCATATTGACTTTTATGTATCTTGGCATTGCGTAAACATTACACCAACATATCACGACTCCAACTCTGTTATGTCTTTTATGTCCGCTACACGAATGCCTTTTTCCAGGATGTAATAAGTGTCGGCTTGCTCTGCCTGACAGCCCTTTGCGGTATATCCCATGTCACAAAGGTTCTTCAGGCGCTTGTAAGCGGTCACTCTGGAAAATGGTAGCTCTGGTATAATCTCCTGTAGTGTCATGCTTTCCTGATAGTTCGTACATTGGTGTTCTTTCAGCACGTTCAGGATTTGAAAATCTGATCTCGATAGTTCCATAAAGTTCCTCCCTATTAAGTTTTTGTCTACCTTTATCTCAGCTGTAACCCACTGTGTAAAAAAATATGGTGATCTGGTTCATTCCTTACTTCCAATTTCTTAGGAATTACATTCTGTAAAATGCACATTGCTGTTTTCCTAAAAAAGGGTGCAAAAAATAAAGCAGTCTCACTGAAAGAAATAAAAATAGTCCTGTGGGCTGTGGTAAAGATGCAGGTATAAAGTTGTCATGGTGCGATATTGATTGCGTTGCTTGATTGTGTTTCTTGATTATGTTTCTTCCTATCTAATATAGGTTTTTATGTATTGGGTAATATGACAGAATATCCGAACAAACGTTTCGGATTGTCACGAAATGAAAAATAGACTATACTTAACTTGTCGAAGGTTATGTATGGATTCTTCATTTATGATGATCTGTGCATATTATATGAAACGGTATTGGCGTATCGTTTCATGTGAAGATCAGTGCATTGGCGTGCATTGATCTTTTTTTGTTTCTATGGTTAGCATCATATCACGTACAAACTGATATGTCAATAGTATTTTGTACATTTTAGTAATTTTTATACTAATACACATTTAATTGACTTTCTTGTACTTCTATTGTAATATTAAATATTGAATGGAGCTTCCTGTATAATAAAAAACGTAGATGTTGAAAATTGAAAATACCTCAGAGTACAATAAGACTACTGA
>NZ_JBCOMI010000053.1:0-14176 GCF_040924245.1 Ruminococcus sp. J1101004sp1_RTP21198st1_B9_RTP21198_201120
TGTAAGTACGGTTCGGGGGCGAGTATTTGGAAACCTACCATAGCAATATGGCAAGGCGCTGGGTACTTAGCCTACAGCGGGAAGGGCGTATTATCCGCCAGGGGAATGAAAATGAGGAAGTCAATATTTACCGCTATGTAACAAAGGGTTCTTTTGATGCTTATTTATGGGGCATTGTAGAAACAAAACAGCGGTTTATCAGCCAGGTATTTACCAGCCGGGAACTGGCAAGGATCTGTGAGGATATAGATGAAACCGTACTAAACTTTGCAGAGATTAAAGCGGTAGCTTCTGAAAATCCCCTGATTATGGAAAAAATACAAGTAGATAATGAAGTGGCACGTCTGAGAATTTTAAAAGCTGCACATGAAGGGAAACGGTTTGCTTTGCAGGATGCGGTTACGTTCCAGTACCCGAAAAGGATACAAAGTCTGGAGAAAGAACTGCAATCGCTTCAAATGGATTTGGACCGTAGGAACCAGGCTATGGAAGTACAGCCGGGGTTTGCAATCACGCTGCAGGGAAAAGTCTATGAGAAGCATAAAGAAGCAGGGGAAGTCCTGCGTGGGATTATAGAAGGTGTGACAGCTTTTACCAGGCACGAAGTCGGTATGTATAAGGGATTTCAGGTATTTGTCCAAAAGGATATGATGGAGCCGGTATTGTTCCTTCAGGGAGAGAAGGAATATAGTGTGGAGTTAAAAAGCAGTGACTCCGGCAATATGGTCCGTATGGAAAACCGCTTGAATGCCCTTGATAAAGCAGTAGAAGATGTTCAAAAAGAAATTAAGACCTGTGAAAATGAGATAAAAAATGCAAAGCAGGAATATGCAAAGCCTTTCCCGTATGAGGAGCTTTTAAAAGAAAACATTACCCGGCAGATGGAGATTGATGCAGAACTGGAAATCAAGGACCAGGAGGAGTGTGTGGAAGTGCAGGAGGAAACCAAAAATCTTCCATGCCAGACAGCGGTTCGGTAAAGAAAAGTAGAGTAGAAAAGGAGATCACAATATGGAATATAATATCAGAGTATATAAACCGGAATTGAAACAGGAAGAAGGAAAGATCAATAATCTGAAAGGATTTGCTACCATTACCTTTGATGAGGCCTTCTGTGTGAAAAGTCTTGCAATTAAAGAGTCCTCGAAAGGAAATCTGTACCTCGATATGCCCCGTTACAGAGATTACGAAACAGGGGAGTATGTTCCTTTTTTTCGGTTTACCGATAAGGAATTTCAAAAGGAAGTGTTGGATACTGTAAGGGAAGCCTATGAGAATATGACAGAAACTAAAACAGACTGTAAGGGCAGTTGGGGAGAGGAAGAACTGTATTACAATCTGAGTGTAAATCCGGTACAGGGAAGCGATACCTTTAAGGCAGATGTTGCCATTCGTCTGCAGGACGTATTGGCAATCCAGCAGCTTCATGTGATCCAGGCATGGAACGGAAAAACCTTTGTAGGTATGCCCCAGAAAAATTCTGCAAAAGGAGAACGGGAGGACATTGCCCATGCAGTTAATGCAGAATTTAAGGCAGATCTGGAAAGTGCAATCATGGACGAATACAATAAAAAGATGGAATATGCCAAAAGCCAGAAACAGCAGCGAAGAAACGGGAGGTAAGAAAAGTCCAGAAAAATATATGGTGTTTTCCGATAAAGAGTGATACAATAAAGAAAATATCGTATTAGGAGGAGCAGATATGCCAAGACGCAAAAAAATGGAGAATATATCTCTGGAGGAGCAGCTAGTAACTGTAGAACAGGAGATTAAAACAACAGAGGCAGAATTAAAAGAACTGCGTCTGAAAGCAAAGGACCTCAGGAAGAAAATCGAAGATAAACAGAAAGATGAGATATTTAGCGCATTGATTGCTTCCGGAAAAACTGTGGAAGAGGTAATGAAGTATTTAAAATCTGGTAATGAAGAAAAGGCTGAATAAGATAAGAGAAAATGCCGTTACGGGTGATGATAAAAACCTGTAGCGGCATTTTTTATGTAAAAGCTTTGAAATTTCAAATATTAGTTTACTACGAAAAATGTGATTTACTATATTTTGTTTGATAAGTGATATTTGTGGGAGAAAATTATCATGAAGTGCTAAAATGGTAATTGGCTAATGAATATATAAAATTGTTTGTAAGAATTGAAGTTGGCGTAAATATGGAATATAATAGTTATATCAAACAAATTCAATATTATAGAAATATGAAAAGAAGAAAAGTTCATTTCAAGTACAAAAACTGTTATGCGACAAAATGGAGGTGAAATATGTTTACTATTTTAATTGTAGAAGATTCTAAAGAAATTTTAGATTTGATGGTTTTACATTTAGAAGATAAATATAATTTAATTAAAGCAGAAGATGGCATTAATGCAATAAAAATTGCTAAAAAAGAAAAAATTGATTTGCTTATTTTAGATATTATGTTGCCATTAGTAAATGGTTATGAGTGTATGAAAGCAATAAGAGAAAAAAAGAATATTCCTATTATTATTGTATCAGCTAAAAGTACAGATGAAGATAAGATTATTGGATTGCAAAAAGGTGCTGATGATTATTTAGCAAAACCATTTAATCCATTAGAGTTGGTAGCAAGGGTCGATGCTCAACTTAGAAGATTTTATGAATTTGGTAGTGCAGAGGAAATTCAAGAAGAAGTTATCTGTTTTCAGAATCTAAAATTGGACTGTAAAGAATGTTGCTTATATAAAGATGAAGAAAAAATATGTTTGACAAATAAGGAATATAAACTTTTGAAATTACTGATGAATAATCCAAAACGGGTTTTTACTAAAAAGGCTATTTTTGAAGCTGTATGGGAAGACGAGTATTTATATGATAGTAATACAATAATGGTTTATATTAGTAAATTAAGGGACTATATAGAAGAAGATTCTAAAAATCCTCAGTTTATTATTACAGTAAGGGGGTTAGGATATAAATTTGGAAAATAGAAAGAAGAAACTAGAAGTAACGCTTATAAAAAACTTTTGTTTTTTTTCAATAGTGATTGTTATTATATTTGCAATCGTGGCGAGTGTAATAAGTGTATTTAATAACTCAAAA
This sequence comes from Ruminococcus sp. J1101004sp1_RTP21198st1_B9_RTP21198_201120, assembly GCF_040924245.1. NCBI lineage: Bacteria > Bacillati > Bacillota > Clostridia > Eubacteriales > Oscillospiraceae > Ruminococcus > Ruminococcus sp. J1101004sp1_RTP21198st1_B9_RTP21198_201120. The sequence goes on from NZ_JBCOMI010000053.1 coordinate 3,071, forward strand.
ATTGTTAATACATTAGAGGAAAAGTATATTGTCAGTTGTGAGGGAAAAAGCCGATATGAAGATATAGATATTTCAGAGTTAAAAAGAAATGGTGCATGGTTTGAAATATTGAATACAGATTACGAAAGACAATATCCGAGAGCAGAATATAAAAAATACACTAGCATAGAAATTATAGATATTGTAAATGGTAATTATGAAATTGATGGAAAAAAATATAGAGGGATTGTTAAAAAGTTTTATGATGAACAGAACAGACAGCGAATACAGGTAACTTTTTTTCCGATAGATTTCTTGCGAGTAACGCCAACCATAAACATTCCTTTAGAGGAAGAATCAATTCACTTTTTAGGGATTTATATAGTAGGTATTATTTTATTTGGAATTGGGTATTGTTTAACCGTTTTTTGTGTGTCTAAGAAAATAAAGGTAGAATTGACCAAGCCAATCAATTTATTAAAAGAAGCAATGAAAGAATTAGGAAGTGGGAATTATAAAAAAAGACTATCTTTTAAAGCAGAGTATGAATTTGTGGAGATGGCAAATTCTTTTAATTGTATGGCGCAAGAAATGGAAGATGCTGTAAAACAAAAAGAAGAAGAAGAACGGTTGAGGAGACAATTGATCTCGGATATTAGTCATGATATAAGAACACCTTTAACAGTTGTTCAAGGATATTTACTAACTGTTATAAATGATTTAGAAAATAGCAAAAGTAAGAACATAGAATATTTGAAGCGTTGTTTTGAAAGCAGTGTTGAAATGGAGCAGTTACTTCAGCAATTAAGCGATTATAATAGGATGTTTCGAGTCGATTACAAATTAAACAAAGAATTAGTGGATTTTACTGAGTTTGTGAAAAATATTTTGGCAGATCAATACCATTATATTGAGGTCAATAAAAACATTTTGAGAGTGGAGGTTGATGAGGAGGAAAGAAATATCTTCATTGATAAAAGAGAAATGCGTCGAGCAATTATAAATTTACTGAATAATGCAGTACAACATAATGATGAAGATACGACTATTGAAATTAGACTGACAGAATATGATAGAAAAATATATCTTGTTATAGCGGATGATGGGAAAAAAATTCCAAAAGATATTAGTTCGTGTATGTATGAACCATTTGTTAAAGGAGATCAATCGAGAAATGATAGTAGTAATAGTGGATTAGGACTTGCAATTGTAAAAAAAGTTCTGGATGCACATGAAGCAGCTATTTATTTTGAGCAGCCATATAAGAAATATACAAAGGCATTTATAATTGTGATGCCAGTAAAATAACATAAAAAGCAGGGCATTGTGCCCTGCTTTTTATGTTATTTTAAGGTTCAGATAAGATGAATTTTAAAAAAGCATGATATAGTAATACCATCAAAACAAAGAAAGACGGTGGTCATAATGAATGAGGCACTTTCGATTGATAATTTGACAAAAAAATATAAAAACAAAATAGCATTGGATGATTTTTCCATGAAAATAATGCCAGGAGAGATAGTGGCACTTATAGGTGAAAATGGTGCAGGAAAGACAACATTATTAAATTCTATTTGTGGCTTCATTAGACCTACTTCTGGAAGTATATCTTTTAAAGGAATATCTAGTGAAAAGGAAAAAACATTAGATAAAATAGGAGTTTTAATCGAGCCTAGCTTTTTGGATTATTTGACAGCCGAAGAGAATTTACAGTATCTATCAATATTATCAGAAGACAAGAAAAATAGTACTTTAATAGAAAGTCTATTGCAGAAGACAGAACTTTCTGATAGCAAAAAAAAGAAAGTGAAAACATTCTCTTTTGGCATGAAACAGAGATTGGGATTGTGTCAAAGCCTGTTAACAGATGTGGAATTATTGATATTTGATGAACCATTTGTAGGATTAGATCCGGTTGGAAAGGAATTATTTAAAAAGGTAATTTTAGATAAGGCGCATCAAGAAAAAATCCCCGTTTTATTTTCGAGTCATGATTTAGATGATGTGGAAGAAGTATGTGACAGAGTTGTGATGGTTCGAAAAGGAAAAAAGGTTTTGGATCAGAAATTAGTGAGAGAAAAGACTTTTATTTTAAAAATTGATGGAAATATAAGCACAGAAGAGAAAAAAAAGTTGGAGTTACAAGATCCCACTATACTTTGTGAAAAAGATTGTATTTTTTTTAAAAATGAAAAAAATATTGTTGATATTCAAAGAATATTATTACAAGAGGGGCATTATATCGTGGGAATGTCAATTCAAAATAATAATTTGAAAAAATTATTTTTGGCGGAGGAAACGATATGATAAATAGAAAGCAGGTAGTTTACAAAACAGAATTATATAAATTGTATAAAAGAAAAGATACATGGATTTTTTTAACAGTGATTTTAGTTCCGATTTTATATAGTGTAGGAATTGCAAGTGGTTCAGAAATAGTTTCTTATAGCGGAAATGGAAATATTACAGCAATCAATTTTATATCGGCGATGTTTCAAATGGCTCAATCCATGTTTATTTTTAATATTATTTTAGTTGCCATTACAAGTAGAACATTAGGGACTGAAATTGAAGATAAAAGTTTACGGATTTATTTGAATAAAGTAGGTGATAGAAAAAAAATCTATATAGAAAAAGTAAAGGCATTAAGCGTGTATGCTGGTGTGATTAGTGTATTATTAGTAGTTGTAGGATTGTTTTGTTATTATTTTATAATGAATGATAAAACTCCAATTGTAAATGGAGCGTTGTATGATGAAAGAATTTCAATAGAAATTATACAGATTATTACCATATATCTTTTTTGGGTAATAACAATTTTTATCATTATGATGTTATCCATAAAGTATAGATTAGTAGTCTGCTTGGGGATTTATATGATAGGCTACATTGGGATGAATTTACTTTCTTATACGAAAGTGTTTAAATATTTTTCCCCATTGTATTATATCAATACTTTTACAATGATGGAAAAAGTAGTATGGACGCAGGTTTTAATAGGAGCAATTTATTTTTCTATTATAGCAGTTTTTACCACTTATTTTGGAATTAGAGAATTTAGAAACAAAGATATTTAATTTGGAGGAAGATATGGACTGGTTGGGTAATAATGTAAAGACATTCAAAGTCAAAGGAATAACTATTATAGCAAATCGAAATAATGGAATGGTAATTGGATTAGACAGGGAAGGGGAAGAAGTCGTAGATTTATTAAAGAGCAATCTTATAGAGATTTCTTCACTATCTGATAACCAGAAAGAACTTTATAAGGTCTTGGAAGAAAATGATTTTTTGAAAAGCTGTTACAAGGAAATAAAAGGTATTGACTCAGTATATTTACATGTCAATTCTGCGTGTAATTTACATTGTCTTGGATGCTATTCTTATGTAGAAAATCGGAATACTAGAAATGAATTAAGTTTTGATGAATGGAAATGTGTCATTGATGATTTATCATTACTTGGAGTGAAAAATATTGTAATTTCAGGTGGAGAACCATTTCTGAGAAAAGACTTACGAGAAATTTGTAAATATATTAAAGAAACAGTAAATGGAAGCTTAGAAGTTATATCAAATGGAACGATGAACATCTCTGATTATGAAGTGGTTTTGCCGTATATTGATGCACTTAACATATCAATTGATGGATATGATGACAAAACATCATTTATAAGAGATAAAGGTATTATGAAACGTGTGTTAGATACGGTAGAAAGACTAAAAGAAAAGATACCGATTAAATTGATTGTAACATTACATAAGAAGAATGTTCCATTCATGAAAGAATATGAAAATTTAGCAAAAAAATTGGGTGTATTTATGAGTTTCAGTATATTTACAGTGGATTTTAGCGAAAAGATTTTTGAAGATTATAAATTCAGCGAGGATGATTTTGTTATTGTCGGTGATAACATTACAGAGTCAGAAAATGGAACTACAATTTTAGATACACCTACAGATGTGGTTGGCATTACATATCGGGAAGGTTGTGGCTTTGGAAAGAAAACGATTAGTATAGCATATAACGGAGACATTTATCCGTGCCATATGCTACATTGCCAAGAATGTAAAATGGGAAATATAAAACATGGCAGGTTAAAGGATATTATTGATGAGTCTGATTTTGAAGGAAATAATATATTATTAGATGATATAGAAGAGTGTGGAATTTGTGAATACAAAAATTTATGTGGTGGAGCATGTAGGGGACGAGCATATCTATTTACAGGCGATATGAAAAAAAGAGATCCTTATTGCTTAGCAGCAAAACGATTTTATGATAATCTTTTTGCACAATATACAAGTATATAGTTTTTATAATTATATAAATTTCTGAGAAAGGAGGACGTAAGTATGATCTTTAAGAGTGGGAAAGCAAATGCAGGTTGCTGGTCTTTTGGTCCTGTATTAGGATTATGTGCAGGATACGGAAATAAAAAGGGCTGGTAAGAATTATGACAGCAAGAGGAGGGGGAGGTTAAACTTCCCCTTTTTCTTATTAGGAGATATAAGTTATGGATAAAAAAGAAAAATTACTTATAGAAATAGTTTGTATTATTGTTCTGAGTAACTTTTTATGTATGTTTTGCTTTTTATTCTTAAATTTGGCTTTTCAAGGAAATATGGAGGAGCTGGCAAGTATTTTGTCACTCGTTATCAGTTTTGTGATTATGCCATTTTATGTACTAAAAAAGCAACATAATATTAAAATCTCAGAAATAGGAATAGCAAAAATTGGTATAACAGATAGTATTTTTTTAATTAGCGCTGTGATTTTTAGTGTTTTCTTATTTATAACAAAAGGAAACTTGAAGATTTTTACTGAAGTTGTAAGTCAACAACTATTTGTTAGTATATCTGAAGAAATTTTAATGAGAGGAATTATTTTTTACTTATTATCACAGTTGTTTCGTAAAAAATATTATGTGGTTATTGTCAGTGCTATAATTTTTGGGTTTGCACTACATACGGGAGGAGATTTCTTAAGTAATTTAGTGTATAGATTTCCAGCAGGCATAATACTTGCTGTATTAAGGATATATACAAAAAAATTATACCCGCCTATGGTGGTACACTTTATGTATAATTTGTGGTGCATATATTTGTAAAGAGAGGTAGAAAAGATGAGGAAAAATATTATTTTATGGATTTTAGAAATTGCATTAGGAGTATTAGGGAGCATAGCAGTATTTTGGGGATATTCATCAATGAACATTTTTACACTATATGGAGTACTGTTTGTACCAGGATTACTAACAGCAGCCGTATATTTATATTTAATTAAAAGTAAGAAAGTAAGTAAATTACGTGGGAATAGTTTATACATTTCAAGTATGATATTTTCGCTTATTGCAACGCTGGTATTTGGAGTAGTTGATGTCGTTTTACGATCTAAGAATGATATGTATGAAACTATTATAGCAAATACAAGAAATGTATTAGATGGAGAATATTTGATTATAAAAGGAAATAGTAATTTAATGGACTATATCTTTATCTTTGTATTTATTTTTCTGATATTCTGGTTTATAGGAAAAGGGAATAAGATAGATGAAAAACGAATTGAATGTTAAAAAGTTTTGGGAATTGTTAAGAAAATACCTGCCACTTAAAAAAAACATAGGTATATTGCTATTTTTAATATTTAGTCAAGTTTTTTGTACATTATATATGCCTATAGCAGTAATGAATACTATAGATATTAGTAGTGGAAATTATTATGAGTGGAAAAAAATTTGTTGGATTGCTTTTATTATTTTGCTACAAGTAATATTTTCGGTAGGAGTGTTGTATTTGATGTCTTGGATGGCTCATAAAATTATTATGCAATTGCGTGATGATTTATGGAGTAAAGTTTTGCATTTACCAATTGAATATTTCGATAGAACAGAAACAGGCGAAATAATGAGCAGGATAACAAACGATACTATGGTAATTAGTGAGTTTATAACGAATGATTTTTTGAGTGCAATTACAGGTGCTATATCTATAATAGGCTCTATAATTTTAATTTTTGCAGTTGATTGGAAAATGGCAGCAATTATGGTTGGATTAGTTCCAATAACAGTTTTTGCAATTAGTCCTTTAAATAAAAAATTATATAGGATTTCAAGAGATTTTCAAAATAAGACAGGAGAATATCAGGCGAGAATGAACAATGTTTTAACTAATATTCGGTTAGTGAAAACATGTATAGCTGAAGAAAAAGAAGAAGAAAGAGGAAAATTATTAACGAAAGAGTTATTTAATATAGGTATTAAAGGTGGAAAGATAACTGCTTTAGTTCAACCTTTAACAACAATGTTGATCTTCCTTTTACTAATTCTTATATTTGGATATGGAAGTGTGAGAGTATCAAATGGGAGTTTATCGGCGGGAAGCCTTGTTGCAATTATATATTATCTTTTCCAAATTGCAACACCTTGTATGGGATTGACGGCATTTGTAGGTCAATTGAATAGAAGCTGTGGTGCGATGGAAAGAATTAGTAAAATTTTAAATGAAGAAATCGTGGAGAAAAAGATTAAAAAAGAGATTATAATTTCCGATCAAAAATGCAATTGTGGATTAGTATTAGATAATATTTCTTTTCGGTATTCAGATAGAAAGAATACTCTTTGCAGTATCAGTTTTTTCATTGAAAAAGGAGAGACTTTAGCAATTGTTGGAGAAAGCGGATCTGGAAAATCTACTATTTTTTCACTGATAGAGAGATTTTATGAACAAGACAAAGGGAATATTTATTATGAAGGAATAGATGTTAGGAATATACCTATGAATGATTGGAGAGGAAAAATAGCATACGTTCAACAGGAATCACCAATTATGTCAGGAACTATTTTAGATAATTTAACTTATGGGCTTGATAGCTATAATGAAAAAAATGTATTAAGTGCTTTAGAAAAGGCAGAGTTGAATAGATTTATTAGTTCATTGCCAAAGGGGTATAATACAGACGTTGGTGAACAAGGTGTTAAACTGTCGGGAGGACAAAAACAAAGAATTGCTATAGCACGTGCGATGATTAGAAACCCAGAAATATTGCTACTAGATGAGGCAACCGCAAATTTAGATAGTTGTACTGAAAAATCTGTTCAACGAGCATTAGAACGATTGATGTTGGGGAGAATAACTATAGTTGCAGCTCACAGATTTTCGACAATAAAATGTGCAGATAAAATTGTTGTATTACAAAAGGGAAGAATATGTGGAAGCGGAACACATGAAGAATTATTTAATAATAATGATATATATAGAAGACTGTTGTTAAATCAGATAAATGATGAGATAAAAATATAAATTGAATTTGGATGCAGTAATTATTTTAGAAAAGAAGGTGATTCCGATGTTCTAATTGATTATATAGACTAAAAGTATGAGGGAGGCGAAAGCTTTGAAAGAATATTTTAAGATTAAGGAATTGTTTATTGTAATAGGGATCGTAATGTGTATTCCATATATTCCATTAACCCAAAAGATAGAGAAAAATTTATTATTGTTAGGTTTTCCATATAAATTTTATTCTATCCATATAAATACTCAACAAATTATATCTATTCATTTTTCAATAGGCAATTTTCTTTTAAATATTATAATTATATATACGTTTTATATATTGTTTTTAAAATGCTACCGCAAAATATACAGGAGGTATAAAAATGAAGAATAAGAATATAAAAAAAGTAATTGGTATTATTATGATATTATGTACAATGTTTTTAGTGACTATTCCAGTATATGCTTCAAATGATGAAAATCAGTTTGAGCCAAACAAATATATTGAGCAAGAACTTAATACTTGGGCAGAAGCAAATGGAGTTGGGGTTGTTTTTGAAAATGTTTATATCTCACCTAGCAGGAGCGATATGAGCGTGGAAGAAATAGAAAAATCAGTAAAATCATATGTTAAAATGATGAAGAATGCTATGCAGAATATGGAGGTGAAACTTATAGAGCGCTCTAATATGGCAAGGGCAACAGGATCTTATACTGCAAGCGTAGAAAGTATGATTCCTGCAATCGGTTGGGGGTATATTAAACAAGATTTTACAGCTAATGTAAGTTCTTCTCGGATTTCAAGCGTTTCACTAGTAGGCAGTTCCTATGATACAGGTTTTACACTCGGCAGTTGGGAACCTAATTATTCTTGGACGGATATATCAAGCAATAAACAATTTGTACAAATTCACATGAAAGGTACTATTAATTATTTATGGGAAGGTTTGAATATATCAAAAGATTGTACATTTTTAGATACTTTTAAAGCCAGTGGTAGTAGCTTGGTTGAGTCTTCTTATTTGGATTGGCCAGATTAAAATTTATTTAAAAATAGTTTATAGTGATATGATATCTTTTTTGCCGTCAGCCTTTTGCAGGCTGACGGTATTTGAATGATTCAGTGCAGGAATTAGCAGAGTGTATCAAGCAACTGCTGGATATTTGTGAGAGGGCAGTAACAAGGACACTGGATATAGAAAATGATTATCGTACTATGCGGGCGGAACTGCAGAGCAATATCCGAAATCCGCTAAGCTGCATAAAAACAAGTTGCTTTCTAATTCAATTCACTTACAGAAAAGGAAAATATCCAATCTGAAAAGCTCCAGGAGTATCTTCAAATTATAGAAAGCAGCGGAGGATATAGAGAGTGCATTAAAATAACTGATAATTGAAGAAGTGCTGGACGGGGATTTTTCGTCCAGTATTTCTTTCTGGAATGAGAAAAGTTGAATTTACAAATCAAGAGGAGGCATACACATGAAGTATGTTTTTCCAGAATATAAAGAGAATGTAGTGTTGGGCAACGGGAAATTACAGTTAAATCCAATGTCCTATCAGGTTATCTACGAAGGAAAGGAGATAGACCTGACACCCAGGGAATTTGAAGTTTTATATCTACTGGCTTTAAAGCCAAACTGGGTAATGCCAAAGACAAATATTTATCATTCTGTATGGGGTATTCATTATCATGATGATCAGATACCATACAGAACAGTAGAATATGTGATATGGAAGATAAGAAAAAAGATGGGGCATGATATTATCGAAACGTTGGTCAATGTGGGGTATCGGTTGAAAAAGTTATAGTTTTTGGGAGATATAATTGAGATGAAATAGTATGTTATTATTAATGGAGGATTTATTACATGAACGGAAATAAGAAAAGTGCAAAACAGTATCACCAATCTGTAATTACTGCTTTAGAGAAAAAAGTAAATGACATGAAAGATTCCGCTTATTCAGGATTGTATAGTGAAATAGCATTTATCATTGGAATAGCAGTTATCATGATAGATACCTTTTTTCCACCAGAGGAAACGAAAGTTAATTGTGTATGGAAAATAATACTGATAGCTGTATCTATAGTCTGTATGCTTTATTTCGCCAAAAAAGTGAAAACAGTGAATGAAGTGGAAGAAGAGAAAAAGTTTTGGCCGAACTTTTTTATTCAATGGGCAACAAGTTTAGGATATATAAACATGCCTGTAGCTGCGATAGCTATTTTGGTAACCTTTGATAAGGGCAAAGCATGGACATTATTTATGATGGGAGTTGCTGTAATTCTGACAGGTTTAACTTTAATAGAAGCACTTGTAAAAACTTCTAAAATTTTAAAAAAAGAAAATGTTGGTAAGCGGAAATAAGATTGATTAAAAAAATTGAGGTAAAAGGTAGACGGTGTATTTGATATTATTTACATCTTTTTGTTGAAATTTGATAATCATTTTTGGTGATGAATATTACATCATTATTATTCCAATCTGCTGGAAAATACAGATAAAAGGATTATGGATATTTATCTTGAATTCGGATTTGAAAGCCAAAGGACGTTTAACCAGGCGTTTCAGCAGAAGTATGGGAGGACACCTAGCAAATATCGAAAAATATGGTGGGATAATTGAATATTATGAGAGTTGCAGAGAATATATAGGGAAATATTATTTGCGGTTTGAAAGAATTTGGAGCGGATATGCGATTTAGCGCATATCCGCTTTTGACATTGTAGAAAAGATTTTTGTTTTGAACGGTTACGTTGGTAGACAGTAATATTTTTATATGGAAGATGTGAAAAAATAAAACTATTAATATTCTAACAAAAATTACATAGACAGTCGATTTTATTACATGAATAAAATTTCAAGAAATAAAAGGTGTATTATCTAAAATGTAAGGAACAGAAGAAAATAATTCAACCATTTCAATTTAGAATTAGTATCTGTACTGTACAAAATTGATTTATGAAAGGAGAAATAATTATGAGTGAAATGAGAAATCCTATTACAAGAGAAGAAAACTTTAGCAATCCGGCTGGTAACGTTATGATGGAGCTGCAGGAAGCAGATTTAAACAAATTTGTAGCAGGAGCTGGTGAAACCAGAAATTCCGGCGGAGTTTTATGTACAAGTACAGCAGAATGCTATTTTGGTACTTTGCTGAAACCTTGCTGCCCTAAGAAATAAACACAGGTGTTGATAAAGAGGGTAAGCGTTAATTGAAGTTTGTGCAGTACAGATACGAATTGTGAGTTGAAATGGAAAGCAGAATGGGGTGTTTAAGAACATGAATACTGAGAGAGCATCATATTTTACAGAAAGAAGTTATACAACATCAGAAGCAGAAAATAAAAAAGATATATTTGAATATTGGAAAAAGATTTTAGGAGAAGATACATTAAGAGTTGCTGAGAAATGTTATGGTATTGATTTAGTAAAAGTTTTAAATTCTGAAAATTATGTATGTGAAAACAATCACGTGATGTCAGAAATGGAAAAGGTAAAAATAGAATTATTTGAAAAACCAATCAATTATAACTATTCCGGATTCAAAGGAGAAAAATTGGCATTTGATAATTTTTTTATACCTTTAATCAATTACGGAATAGACATATTAAAAAATGGAACAAGTCTTTTTTTGACGGATTCTATTATAGATACATACGCAAATACCTTATTAGAGAGATTAGGGAAGATCAGTCTTGGAATATTAATGTTTGAAATGTATCTTTGTAAGAAGACGGGAAAACTGAATGGAAGAAATTCAGAGGAAGAATACGATTATTATAATAATAATTTTTTAAGTAAGAAATCGTATAAACAGGAGCTTTTCAATATATATCCATGTTTACTA
>NZ_JBCOMI010000054.1:0-11261 GCF_040924245.1 Ruminococcus sp. J1101004sp1_RTP21198st1_B9_RTP21198_201120
CGTCTTAGTCGTAGTTAGTCATTAGCTTGCCGGAACGTTGCGACGCGCGGCGGTGAATATACATTGTGAAATCGCGTACGGGATAACGACCAACCAATTAAATAGCAATTTTCTTAAAGTAGGAGGATGAATAGATGTTTCTTCAGAACAGTCAGAGGAAGATTGAAGAAGAATTTTTGAAATTAACAGAGAAGTTTGGGGCGGACAGGGAGCCGCTGAAGACGATTTGTGAGAAACTGGATGGGTGCGGCAGAGATCTGGGGCTGGCAATGAAGTATTTGTATGTGACCGCGCCTTATAGTGATCTTGTGAATTATACTTTTGAGGAGATTCAGGATTTCGCAAGTCATGGGCTGTTTCTTTATAATACGCTGGACAGGGTGAAAGAGCTGCCGGAGGAGATGTTTTTGAATTATATTCTGGATCACAGGGTGAATGAGGAAGAGGTACTTCCGTGTCGAAGCTTTTTCTGGAATGAGTTGAAGGATAGAATTGAAGGAAAAAATGCGAAAGATGCGGCAATTGAGGTAAATTACTGGTGTGCGGAGGAAGCTACTTATCATAGTGGTGATGACCGTACACTTCCGGCACTTACGGTATATCGAAGAGGTTACGGACGCTGCGGTGAGGAGTCTGTTTTTCTGGTAAATGCACTTCGCAGTGTGGGAATTCCGGCGCGGCAGGTGTATGTGCCAAGGTGGTCCCACTGTGATGACAACCACGCATGGGTGGAGCTTTGGTGTGACGGAAAATGGTATTTCACAGGCGCATGTGAGCCGCTTATGATCCTGAATAAGGGGTGGTTTACCAATGCTTCTTCCAGAGCAATGATGGTGCATTCCCGCCTGTTTGATCTTTTCCCGGCAGAAGGGGAGGATGTGATCGGCAAAGAAGGTGCAGCGGTTATGTTGAACCAGACTACGCGTTATGCCAGGGTGAAAACTGTTTCTGTAAAAGTGACAGATAAAGAGGGCGCGGCTGTAAAGGGCGCTCAAGTGCAGTTTCTGGTGTTGAATATGGGAGAGTATTTTCCTATTGCAAAGGCAGAGACAGACGAGAAGGGAACAGTTTCCTTAGTGACGGGTTTGGGAAGTGTGAGAGTTCTGGCATTCCTTCCGGGGATGGAAGGCTTTGCACAGGCAGATCTGGATACCAGAGCGCAGGATGAGATTTCCCTGATTCTTACTGGTGAGACTGTGGAAGCTGAGGATTGGAGAGCTGTAGATGTAATTGCGCCAGTTGACACCCCGGTGAACCCGGACATGCCTACCCAGGAGCAGAAAGCAGAAGGAACCAGACGACTGAATGAAGCAAACAAGATCCGCAAGGAGAAGAAAGAAAATTGGGTAAATCCGGAGCTGACCGCTTTTCTTGCAGGAGGCGATGAGAAGGAACTTCGTCAGGCAATAGTGGATGTGCTTTCAGAGAAGGATCATACAGACTGTGTTTGCAGGGTGCTGGAAGAGCATTTGGAATATGGAAAGATATATGCTAAGGAGTACCGAGATCTTGTTTGGGATGTTAACGGCACTGCTTGCGGCGAGAAGAATTGTAAAACTGAAAAATCTGTGGCATATACAGGCGTTTCTGGTGCTGAGAATGGCTATAACCTCTATATCAATTACGTATTAAATCCCCGTGTGGAGGACGAGCTTCTTCGTCCATACCGAAAAGGCATTCTCTCCTTTTTTACAGAAGAGCAGAAAGCCGCTTTCCGCACAAATCCGGCAGAAATCTGGAATTATATCCAGGTGCACATCACTGCCTACCCGGATAACGAGCGCGAGACCGTAATGGAAACTCCATACGAATGTCTGGTATCTGGAATTGGTACCGAGCGTTCCAAGAAGGTACTTTTTGTGGCAATCGCCCGTACACTGGGAATTCCGGCAAGATTGAATCCAGATAATAAGGTAATGGAATATTGGGTAAAAGACCAGTTTGTGTCCGTTTTGAAACAGCAGAAGGGTGGCGCAGTTCTCACACTGAAAAAAGAGGCTGATGCTGTATGGAACTACTATCAGAACTGGACAATGGGACGTCTGGTTGGAAATGAATTTGTTTCCCTGAATCTTACCGGCAGAAGCTGGAAGGGGGATACTCTGGAGCTTGCATTGATTCCAGGAATCTACCGGATTATCACCACCAACCGTCTTCCTAACGGAAATCAGTTTGCATGGGAGAAAACATTTACGATAAAAGAAGGCGGACAGAGAGAAGAAACCTTGCGTCTCCGCGAAGCTCAGCTTGGCGATATGCTGGAGCGTATTTCCCTTCCGGAGTTTGAAGTAAAAGATTCTGCCGGAAACACAGTAACCTGCGCTGAGTTAACCAAAGGCGGCAAGAAAATTCTCATGTGGCTGGAAGAGAGCCGGGAGCCTACGGAACATATTTTGAATGAAATGCTGGAACATGCAGAAAAATTCCACGAATTTGAAAATTCCATCTCCTTCATGATTCGTACTCCGGAAGCCAAGCAGGATCCTCTTCTGGCAAAAGTGCTGAAGATGTTCCCGAATGTTTCCATCTATTACGATTCCTTTGAAGAAAACATTGAACTTCTGGGAAGAAGAATGTACGTTGATCCAGACAAGCTTCCGCTAATTCTGGTAACTAATGGCGAGTCTGTAGGGATTTATGCAACCAGCGGCTATAATGTTGGAACTGGCGATATGTTGATCCGTATTATGGAAGAAGTGCCGGAAGTATAAATTGCATTTAAAAGAAGATATAGTAGTTTTTGAAGTATATAGTAGAATTTCTAAGAAATATAGAGATGGTTTTCTTTGTGCTCTAGAGGTGCGCAGCAAAGCATAATAAGGAAAATTGCAAGGCCTCTGAATGTAGCGCATTAAATAGGAGTAAATCGGAAGCCATCTCTAAATGGAGTAAATTATGAATAAATACACAGAAATTCACCCAAATGGACAACGCGCGTATCAGTTTGTAGCTGACACGGCATACGTCCGTGAATCCGGCACTAAGGGGGAGCACAAAGCAGCTGAATACATTTTGAAGGAAGCGGAGCAGGCAGCAGCCCAGACGGGAAAGTCTGTCTACATTCAGACACCCCGCATGGAATTTTTCCAGTGTCCGGATTTTCAGCAGAAAAAGGCAGAGCTGGTAATCTGCCAGCCTTATAAGAAGGCTTATCCGGTGCGTGCCTACCTGAATGGCGCCTGCACCCTGGAAGAGGGCATCACAGCACCATTTCTCTTCGTGGGAAAAGGAGACGACATCAGTCTTTCCAAGGCAAAAGGGGCAGTTGTGCTGGTCTGCGATCCTATTCGTGAAGATATGATAAATAAAATAAAAGCAGCAGGTGCACTTGGCTTTGTAACCATATGCGGCACGCCGCTGGATCAGGGGGAAGACCGGATTCCAACCCAGTACCGCCGCAAGGCAGGTGATCTTCCAGGCGCATCTATCCATTATCTGGATGCAGTGGAAATCGTGGAGAAACAGGCATCCAAGTGCTGCCTGAACATTCAGCAGAGCGAGATTTCCCGCAATTCCGCCAATGTGGCAGTACGCATTCTGGGAACTGATTTTCCAGAAGAAATCGTTACGGTAACGGCTCATTATGATTCTGTTCCGGAAGGCCCTGGTGCATATGACAATATGTCCGGCGGAGCCATGGTGATGGAAGCTTTTCATCATTTCGCAGAGCACAGACCAGCCAGAACTATGGAGTTCATCTGGTTTGGCTCCGAGGAAAAAGGTCTGGTTGGAAGCCAGAATTATGTGAAATCCCATGAAGGAGAAATGAGCAGCCATGTGTTTAATCTGAATGTAGACCTGGCAGGGCAGCTCCTGGGAGGAAACGTTCTGGGAGTAACTGCAGATCCGACTGTCTGTGCAGAACTGAAAAACCTCATGGAAGAAAATCAGCTGGGTGTTACCATCAAAAATCAGGTCTGGGCCAGCGATTCCAATACTTTCGCATGGAAAGGTGTGCCAGCGCTTACCTTAAACCGTGACGGCTTTGGCATGCATACAAGACACGATACGGTAGAATATATTTCTCCTCGTGCACTGGAAGAAGGGGCGAAAACTCTCTGCACAGCAGCTGCATGGGTGGCAAACGAGCCAGAGCTTTCCTTTGAACGGGAAATTCCAGAGGATATGAAGAGAGAACTGGAAAAGTATTTTGCCTAATGTTACAGGAAAGGACATTATAAAATGAACAAAGTAATCGAAGAAAGAACAAAACGTACCGAATGGTACCGTGACGCCCGTTTCGGCATGTTTATTCACTGGGGACTTTATGCAATCCCTGCCAGAGGAGAATGGGTGCGCAGCGTGGAGCAGATTCCACATGAGGACTACTGCCATCTCACAGAAGAGTTCACAGCTGAGAATTACAACCCAAGAGAGTGGGCGCGTCTTGCGAAAAAGGCAGGCATGAAATATGCTGTGCTCACAGCCAAACACCACGACGGCTTTTGCCTTTTTGACACCAAACTTACTGACTACAATTCCATGAATGCAGCCTGCCACAAAGACCTGGTAAAAGAGTTCCTGGAGGCATTCCGTGCAGAAGGAATCAAAGTAGGTCTGTATTTTTCTATTATAGACTGGCGCCACCCGGATTTCCCACACTATGGGGATATGCACCATCCAATGCGCAACCATCCGGAATGCTCCAATGAAAACCGCGATTTCGACCGCTATCTGGAATTTATGTTTGGGCAGATCAAAGAGCTTCTTACCAATTATGGTAAGCTGGATCTGATGTGGTTCGACTTCTCCTACGGCGATATGAAGTGCGACAAATGGAAAGCCCAGGAGCTGATTTCCATGGTGCGTTCCATCCAGCCCTGGCTGATCATTGATAACCGTCTGGAGGGCAGTGCTGAGGATTCCGGTTCTATCCTTACTGCAAATCCTACAGAATATTCCGGCGATTTCGCATCTCCGGAGCAGATGATCCCACCAGCAGGAATCCGCAATGAGCTGGGTGATCCGGTACCCTGGGAAGCCTGCCTGACCCTGAATAACAATTGGGGCTACTCTTCCAGTGACCGTCATTATAAATCAGCTGAAATGGTCATCCACATGCTGGTTGAGTGCGTCAGCAAGGGTGGCAACCTGCTCCTGAATGTAGGGCCTGATGCAAAAGGTCGTATTCCGAAGGAGTCTGTGAAGATTCTGGAAGAAGTAGGAGAGTGGATGGACGAGAACTCCAAGAGCATCTACGGCTGTGGCTATGCTGAAATCGATAAACCGGAATGGGGCCGTTACACCCGCAACGGAAATAAGATCTACGCCCACGTTATGGAGCCCCAGGCAGGAGCAATCCCTCTTACCGGAATTCACGGTAAGATCAAAAAACTCCGCCGTCTTTCCGACAATTCCGAGGTAAAGCTTACGGATTACTGGAACCTGAAGGAATACTCCCAGAATCAGTTCTTCTTCCTCAACGCTGACACCTGCGACAGCTACCCGCTTCCGGATGATCGGGATACGGTTGTGGAAGTAACACTGGAAGAAACTGAAGAATAAGCAGATATAAACAGAAATAAACAGAAAGGGACTGCCGGGAAATGGCAGCCCCTTTTTGAATTTATAAGAAAGCCCATCTCTGGCACTTTCCTGAACCGAGTAGTGTTTATACGAAAGCTAGAGCGTGTTTGAAAAATCATTCCCGCAAATTGCGACGCACATCTTGCAGAAAGCCTTTTATCCAATACACTCTAAAGTGAAAGTCTATTTTTTACTCTTTAAAACATTTCGCACGATCATACAAATGAGAATGGTAACCACCATATCTGGCAGTGTATTTCCCACAGGAATATCAATTCTCATTAAAATTCGGTACAGCACAAATCCGATCACCCAGATTACCGCATTTGTTATGTCAACCGATTCGCCCAGACTGTCAGCACGTTTCAGCAGGAAGAAGTCTGCAATCTGAATGGCGATCATCGGTGCAAATACAGAACCGATGAGGTACAGGAAATCGGTAATGTTGTCCATTGGATATACAATTGCAGCAATTGTTCCGATGATGGTTACGGCAATTGCGGCATATTTTCCATTAATTTTGGAAAATACAGATTCAGATGAAATTCCGGCGGAGTAAGCATCCAGGAATGTGGTGGTAACAGTGGAAAATACAATGATCAGAAGGCCTGCAATTCCCAGTCCGGCTTTCACCATAATCTGAGCAATGTCGGATTCACCGGTATAAATCGCTGCACCCATACCGATTACATACATCCAGCAGCTTACAAGACCGTAAACAATAGAGCTTACAGCAGTTGCTTTCACTGGCTCCTTCGCCTCGCGGGTATAATCACTGATCAGCGGCAGCCAGGACAGTGGCATTGCAACAGAAAGCTCAACCGCAGCACCAAAGGACATGGCTTCCTCGCCAATGGCAAGTGCAGTCCCGCCATCAAAGAAGATGAGCTTGCAGAGTACCAGTGTAAGGATAAAAAGTGCTGCCATAGCGATGGTGTTGATTTTTCCAAGGTTTGTGATGCCGATAAAAATCCACAGTACGATCAGTGCACCGATTACCAGACACCATACCCAGCTTCCGGTATGTAACACACCGTTTGCGGCCAGAGCTCCGTCGTAGATCATAATGGCAGTCCAGCCAACCAGCTGAAGTACGTTCAGGAAGGAGAAGAAAATCCCGCCTTTTTCCCCAAAGCTCATTTTTACGGTTTCCATTGCACTGCGGCGTGTTTTTCCGCCAATTACTCCGGCGAGGAAAAGCATGGTACAGCCAATAATATGTCCGATGATAATGGCAAGAAGACCTTTTCTAAAGCCAAGTGAGGCAAAATAGGTTCCAGTGAGGATTTCCGCCAGGGAAACACCAGCGCCAAACCAGATCAGGCCGTTTTCAAAAATGGAAGTACGTTTTTCGGTCATGTTATTTCGCCTCCTTATCTGGTGTCGGTTTTACGGTTGAGAGTTCAGAATCTGCAGTGACAGAGGCTGCTTGTTTTGCTGACACGCCTGATTCCCCATTTGTGAAGACAGCGGCTTCTGCCGTAATCTCGTCATGTGACAGTGTGAATTCATTTTTTATTGCAAATCCGTGATCCATAGGACCACTGCCTTTTCCAAGATCCAGCATAGCAGCAAGTGCTCCGGAAATATATTTCTTTGCCCTCTCCACGGAAGTATCCAGGTCAAATCCCTTTGCCAGATTAGAAGCAATGGCACTGGATAAGGTACATCCTGTTCCGTGAGTGTTTGGATTGTTGATCCGCTTTCCCTGGAACCATTTGTAATTGCCTTCGCGCCACAGAAGGTCATTGGCGTCATTCAGCTGATGACCACCCTTGCAAAGCACTGCACAGCTGTATTTCTCCCCGATGGCAGCAGCGGCTTTGATCATATCCTCGGCAGTTTCTATTTTCATTCCGGACAGAACCTCTGCCTCCGGAATATTCGGTGTCAGGACTGTGGCCATTGGAAGAAGCTGACTTTTAAGGGCTTCAATGGCTTCATCATTGATCAGCTTGGCTCCGCTTGTAGCGACCATAACCGGGTCTACTACAATGTTCTTTGCTTCATACTGGCGAAGTTTTTTCGCAATGGTTTCAATCAATGCGCTGGAAGATACCATTCCAATCTTCACTGCATCCGGATAAATATCTGTAAAAATATTATCCAGCTGGTCGGCCAGAAATTCTGGCGTTGCTTCCATAATACCTGTTACACCGGTAGTATTCTGTGCGGTAAGTGCGGTAATCGCACTCATGGCATATACTCCATTGCTGATCATTGTCTTGATATCAGCCTGGATACCGGCGCCTCCGCTGGAGTCACTTCCAGCGATTGTTAATGCTGTTCTCATAATTTTCTTCCTTTCTCTTGGCCTTGTTTGAAGCAGTTTCCACGAGTTATGAGTTATAACGTGAAAAAATCTTTTTACAAACCGGCACTGTTGTTATGTATGCATTAATTTTATATAGCGTCCGAAAGTGGTGCCCCCAGCCGAACGCTGCATTGCTGCCATATGAAAAAAGAGACACCCCAATGAGGTGTCTCCGAAAAAAATCAAACCCATGATGACTTCCTACGGCGGCATTATCCGCATCAGGTAAAAGGGTCGAAATTCACAATTTCCTCTCAGCCTGTGTACAAGCTCCCCTGTTCTTTTGTTATTATAGTAATAATGGGAAAAATTGTCAATAAGGTGTTGGAATACAATAAATACCAAGCGTGAAAATCGTTTACGCTAACTCCACAACCAGCACCTGATATCCATGCAGCTTAACTAAATTTCCATCCAGAACCATATCCGGGTAGTTATTGATCAGCACCTTTTTGCATTCTGATGGAAGTGTAATTTCCTGCTCATCCCACTGATAATTGCCAACCACAAGTAAAGTTTTATCTCCTTTACGGTAGTATGCCATTAAATTATGCCGGTCTTCCATAAAGGGCTCCAGAGCACCATACACAACGGTTTCTTTATATTCCGGATCCTTGCGAAGAGCGATCAGTTTCTTATAGAAATTAAGTACGGAATTTGGATCAATCGTCTCTTTTTCCACATTAATTGCGGTATAATTGGAATTTACCCGAAGCCACGGTGTACCAGCTGTAAATCCGGCATTTTCCTCACCAGTCCACTGCATGGGGGTACGGGCATTGTCGCGGCTGCGGCGGGCAACAGCTTTCAAAGCTGCTTCCGGGGTAAGTCCGGCGTCAAGTGCAACTTTATATTCATCCAGAGTTGAAATATCATCTACCTCGTCAATTGATTTGAACGGGATATTTTCCATGCCAAGCTCCTGTCCCTGATAAATAAAGGGAAGTCCACGAAGCATGAAATTCAATGCTGCCAGCATTTTTTTGCTTGTGTCACAGCAATCACCTTCTGGAATATAGTGACTGACACCGCGAGGCTCGTCATGATTCTCGATAATATTGGAAACGAATCCGAAATCCCCCATTTTGGCCTGTGTCTCAAAACAGCAGCGCTTGTAGTCGTCAGGTGTGATTTCTTTGCAATCGTACCAGCCTTTTTCAGAACCTCCGAAAATGGTTTCGTTAAAGTCGAACATAGAAGAAAAATAACCATTGTTTCCAATAAAATCCGGGAGCTCTTCGTCTTTTGCGTTGAAAACCTCACCTACGGAAAAAGCATCGTGAGGCTTGAAGGTGCGGTCACGCATTTCTCCAAGAAATTCTCCGATTCCGGTAGCTTCCTCCAGCATTTTATTAATGCTGCAGAGTCCGTCCTCACGATCAGGCTCATAATCATGCATAGGAAGAGCTTTTTTGATATTAATGATAGCATCAATGCGGAAACCGCCAAGACCCTTGTCCAGCCACCAGTTAATATTTTTATATACTTCCTCACGGAGCTCTGGATTTTCCCAGTTTAGGTCAGGCTGCTTTTTATGAAAAACATGAAGGTACTGTTTGTTGGTGCCAGGCAGATCCTCCCATACCGAACCTCCGAAATAGGAGCGCCAGTTAGTAGGAAGCTTACCATCTTCTTTGTCTCTTAAATAGAAGAAACGGCCGTATTTTCCATCCGGATCTTTACAGGCTTTTTTAAACCATTCGTGCTCATCAGAGCAGTGGTTTACAACCAGATCCATGACAATATACATGTCCCGCTTCTTTGCTTCTGCGATAAGGCGGTCCATATCCTCCATAGTTCCGAATCGCGGGTCAATGTCGTAATAATCGGAAATATCGTATCCCTGGTCGGCAAGAGGGGAGCGATAGCAGGGGGAAAGCCAGACAATGTCAACCCCCAGCTCCTTTAAATAATCCAGTTTCTCAATAATTCCCGGCAGATCGCCGATTCCATCACCGTTTGTGTCATAAAAGCTTTTCGGATAAATCTGATAGGCTACTTTATCCTGCCACCATTTTTTTTTCGTGCTATTCATTTATGTCTCCTTATATATAATGATTATCTTTGAACTAAGTACATTATACATACATGAAAAAGAAAATACTTCCCTTAATTTGATTAAAAAATACGAAATTTTGACCAGAGATTGTTTGGAAAATCATTTCGTACATAGGGGGGTGCAAGCGTGTTTTATAAGGAAGGATTCTCAATCCCCTGGCTGTGTTTCCGATATTGCAGAGGTGTGGTTCCTGTATATTTGCGAAATTCTCTGAGAAAATTCCCCATATTGTTATAACCACAGTCCAGACATATCTCGGTCACTGGAAGACTGCTGTCTTTTAATAAACGTACTGCCTGGCGGATGCGATATTCATTCAGGTATTCTATGGGAGACATGCCGATTGCTTTTTTAAAAAAACGGCAAAAGTATTGCTCATTGAGTCCGATCAGGGATGCCAGATCGCGGATATAAATTTTTTCCTGGTAATGGTCGCGGATGTAAGTGATTGTGGTTTTTATGGTCTCGACCCTGTGGTCATCAGATTTTTCAGTCTGGGAAAAAAGCTGGCGATTGGAAAAATCTGCAAAAATATTTAACAGGGAAGCCTTGATCAGAAGCTGATCTGCCAGGCCGACAATGGCATTTCCAGAAGCGCGGAATAAATTTATATGTAAGGAATCATGAAGCTCTTCCAATTGTTCAGAAAAGCTGCAGCGGTAAAATGCGTTAGTGATGTTCTGGAACTGCTCCTTTATAATAGGAAAAACAGGATGGTTTGCAGAAATACATCTTGGAAAAATCAGACGTCCGTTTTGCAGTGGCTGGACAAGCTGAGTCTGAACCGTATCGTAAAAAGGAGAGCAGAGCAGTTCCGGTTGGAAAACGACAGCGTATTCCATGGAGACTTCTTTTGAGCGTGCACGTATGCTGTGCAGTTCGCCGGGATTAATAAAATAAAAACATTCTGAAGATACATCAAATGTTTCCATATTAATATCTAAGGTGAAGGTTCCACCGGGAAAGTAAATAATCTCGACCTCCTCGTGCCAATGGTGCTTGACCAGGATTCCGTGTCCGCTTAGTTTTAAACGGTAAAAAGCACAGGGAAAAGCCTGGGAGCCATGAGGATTTGTTTCTTTTAATGCTGGTGATTGCTGTTGATACATAGAAACCTCCAAACTGGGGAAAGGGTATAAAATAATGAATTTGTTATATGTATTGACGCTATCATGTCTGAGGGCGAAAGTCAATGATTGAAAATAATGTTATAAAAAAATATAAATTTTTTTGTAAAAAGTGCTTGACGATTCCTTGCGATAGTGGTATGGTAAACAAGCTGTCGCAAGGAATTGCTTCTGAAATACTGAAAAATAAAATAGTTTTCAGAAAATTCAAATTAACTGTTGACAATCGACTGAA
>NZ_JBCOMI010000055.1:0-10931 GCF_040924245.1 Ruminococcus sp. J1101004sp1_RTP21198st1_B9_RTP21198_201120
CCACTGCTTTTTATTAAAGTGTAAAGAAAAACTGCGCCATAGCCTTGGCAGGCCATCGCGCAGCGATTTTGTTCAACGAGAGGTTATTGCAGTTGTAGAATCCTGCCGTGAGATTGATAACAGTGATGATAAAGACAAAAATAAAAAGAATTCAAGATCAGTAAAATATCGGACCAAATTGGCATTTGAGGTTGATGGAAAAGCTTATGAAGGAGAAGAAACTTATAATCAGAAAGTATACGTTGGTGATAAAGTTAAGGTCGAGGTTTATCGGACTTCAAAAGGAATTTATAAACTCCGCCCATATAACAATCTGGTAAATTTTGTGTTTTATTGTGTGGCAATTCCATTAGGCTTTATCATTGCAATAGCCTCTGTTTACAGTATAGGGCTGATCGTCAAAAAAAAAGAATAAGATCATAGGATTCAGAAATGCTCCCTACTGGGCAGGAATGTGAAAGAACAAAAACCTGTCATTCAGAAGGGAGCATTTTATAATTGTGAATAAGTAGGATCAATCAAAATCTCTGGTAATGTTTGTAAGCCATTTTCTTCTGAAATAGTGAATAAATACCACAGGCATTTTTTCAAGTTCATCCAAAGACATTACAAAGTATACCCAGATAGGCGGCAGTTTAAAAACATATGCGGCAAGAAATGTGAGAGGAACTGCTACAAGCCACATAAATATGGAATCAACGATCATTCCAAATCTGGAATCACCACCACCTCTGAAGCAGCCGCATATAAGACAGGTATTAATACCTTCTCCAACAAGACGCCAGGTCGTCATAATGATAAAAACGCCAAGATAATAAATGGCCGTTTCTGTCAGCTTATCCCGATAAAAATCCAGTATCAGGGGGCGAATCGCCAGAATAACGGCACATCCGATCAGGCTTACAATAATGGTTATTCTGAGCATCCGTTTCCCATATTCTCTGGCTGTATCAATGTGATTTTTCCCCAGCTCCTGACTGATAATAATGGTAGTAGCGTTGGCAAAACCCCGACAGGCGATAGCACCAATGTTTACCACCATAACAGCGACGGCATTTGCAGCAACCATATCATTACCAATATGCCCAAGAATTGCTGCGAATGCGGAACTGGCAAAGCTCCAGACGAGGTCATTTATTACGGCTGGAGTTGCAATTTTCATAAAATCCTGGAACAGGATCCCCGATTTCGCAAAGAAGTATTTTATTCGGAATCTCACATTTGATTTGTTCAAGGAGTAGATGAGACAAATCAATACCTCTGCGATTCTGGCAATCACAGTACCAAGAGCAACACCGGTAACGCCAAGCTTTGGAAGTCCAAATAAGCCAAAGATGAAGGTGGCATTACAAAGTACATTGACACAAAGGGAGACAATGTATGTAACAGAAGGCAGCATTATCTTTCCGATACTTCGAAGGGCACTCATAAAAACCTGAGAGAATCCCATAAACATAAGTGAAAATGAAAGTACCCTCAAATACTCACTTCCAGCAGCAATTGTATCAGGATTGTCTGTAAAAATCTTCATAACCGTAGTTGGCATGGAAAAGGAGATAAGGAAAAATATCAGAGAGATAATTAAGGTGCATCGCTCTGCTAAGCCGAGAATCTTTTCTACAGTCTTTTTATCACCTTTTCCCCAGTACTGGGCACATAAAACGGATGTACCTGTGGCCATACCATAATATAGACAAAAAAGAATAAAAGTATATTGGTTAGCAAGCGATGAAGCCGACATGGCAGTCTGGCTTACATATCCAAGCATTACAGTATCAGCAATATTTACCAATGTTGAAATCAAATTTTGAATCATAATTGGAAATGCCAATGTCGATGCATATTTTAAGAAATCTTTTTTATTTAGCATGTTACAGTTTTCCTTAGTTCTTACAATTTATAATATAACAATCAATGAAACAGAGAAAGTGACAAATTATAGTTTAACATATCCGATTAGAATATGCTATATAAAATGTTAAAATAGGACATTGTGAAATTACTTTTTTTAAGCTAAAATGTGAGTGTGCAAAACTTTTGGTTGGGAGTGTGAGGATATGACAAAAGATCTGACTACTGGGAAAATCATGCCCATTCTTGTTAATTTTACAGTGCCTCTTGTTTTGGGAAATTTGTTTCAGCTGACCTATAATGCAGTTGACAGCATCATTGTAGGGCATTTTGTAGGAAAGGAGGCCCTGGCTGCTGTGGGAATCTGTAATCCGGTCAGCACGTTGATGATATTATTTCTGAACGGATTGTGTATGGGAGCCAGTATCCTGATGGGGATTCAGTATGGAGCAAAAGATTATGAGACCTTGCACAGACAGATCAGTACAACTCTGTTGTCTGGTGCGGTCTTTTCGTTTTTTCTCACATTGGTTTGTGTAATATTTGCGGTACCTATTCTGCTGTTATTGCAGGTAGATCCGTCTATTATGGATATGACAGTGCAATATTTGCGGATTATTTTTCTGGGATTAATGTTTACATTTTTATATAACTTTTTTTCAAGCACCCTAAGGGCATTGGGAGACAGTGCATCCCCCTTGTACTTTCTGATCATCAGTGCAATTCTGAACATTTTCGGAGACCTGTTTTTCGTTATCGTATTAAAGGCTGGAAGTAATGGATGTGCAATTTCCACAGTACTCAGTGAGGCGCTCTGCTGTCTGTTTTGTATTATCTATATACAGAAAAAAGTACCGATTCTTCGGCTTGGGAAGAAGTGGCTGGTATTTGATGCCGGGCTTTTGAAGAAAACCATTGCTTACGGGTGGGCATCAGCCATGCAGCAGGCAACTGTACAGATGGGAAAAATCGCAATACAGGCACTGGTTAATACAATGGGAGTATCGGTAGCAGCAGCCTTTGCAGTGGTTAATCGCATTGATGATTTTGCCATCACACCGGAACAGAATATTGCCCATGCGATGACTGCATTAATGGCTCAGAATAAAGGAGCTGGAAAAAATGACCGTATGAGGGAAGGCTTCCGATGTGGAATGATACTGGAGCTTGTTTATGGAGCAGCAGTTATGCTGATCTGTCTGGGATTTGCCAGACCATTGATGTCATTATTTGTAAAAGATGAGGAAGTTATCGGACATGGAGTGGTTTATCTTCACCTGATTGCAGTAATGTATATTCTTCCCGCTGTTACAAATGCGCTTCAGGGATTTTTCCGTGGAATCGGAGATCTGAAGGTGACCTTAATGAGCAGCTTTACCAATATGACAGTCCGTGTCATTGCAGCGGCACCGATGGTTTTGTTATGGAATTTTGGTATTGAGGCACTGCCATATTCCTATCTGGCAGGATGGATTGCCATGCTGCTTGTAGAGACACCTTTGATGCTTCGTATTTACCGAAAAAAGTAAAAGTAAAAGAAAGGACATCCTGAAAACCAGGATGTCCTTTTTATGAAAAGGAGCGCATATTATTTGCGAAAGAGACGTTTGACAAAAGCCAGAAGATTAAAATGCCGAGTCTTCGCATAGTCATTTATAAAATTGTCACAATACATATAACGTTCTGCTATGATCCATTCTGGAACGGGAAGTGCATCCAGGGAACTTGTATATTCTGCGAATTTCATATTCACGCCTCCTTTAATTTGTTTTTTTAAGTTACTTATATTCTAGCACAAAATAAAGGAAAAACCATGGGGGCGGATTCTAAAAATTAAAGGGAAAATATGTGCTGTCAGCACAAAAAAATATGATATAATGGAGGTGGAAAATTTGAACACTTTACAGCACGGGTTTGGGAAACAAAAAGGGAGGTTTTATGAGTTTTACAATACAGGATATGATGCTGACAGCAGAAACCAGATATGAAATGAAGTTTCTGGCCGGAAAAAATGGATGGTCCAATTCGATCAGCTGGGTACATCTTCTTGAGGATACAACGATCATACAGAATTTCTGGGGAAAGGAGCTTGCAGTGACAACCGGGCTTGGCTTTCCGGAAAAAGAAGACTGGATGCATCTGGCACAGCAGCTGAACCGGTATCATGCATCAGGGCTTGTGATCAATGTGGGACAGTACATTTATGAGGTGCCGGAAGAATTGAAAGCATATTGTGATGAAAATGACCTTCCGCTGCTGACTGTGCCTTGGGAAGTGCATTTATCAGATATGATAAAAGACTTCAGTATTCATGTATTTTTGCAGGATACTACAGATGAGCAGATCGCATCCGCCCTGATTGCAGCTATTGAGACTCCGGATAATCAGGATGCATACAGAAAAGATTTATTACAGTATTTTGATGTAGATGGAAGCTTTCAGGTGCTGCTGATGACTTGTGAGGGGCTGGACTCCATGGACACAGTGGAGCGAAAAAAGCTGTCTTATCGAATACAGGTGTATTTGGAGGATATCACTCACAATGGAAGCTTTTTTTATTACAACTCTGATTTTGTGCTGGTAGCGAATGCGCTTTCGGAAGAGTATTTGTGTCGTCTTGTAGAGGGTGCCATAAAAAGAGGAAAAAGACGTATGCCCGGACTGCAATTGTGCGTGGGAATCGGGAGCAGATGTATGGATATTTCCCGGCTTTCGGTAAGTTATCAGAGGGCTAAGGCAGCAGCACACATAGCGATGACACAAAAGAAGCAGGTGGTAAAGTTTGATGACTGCGGGCTGTTCCGTCTGCTTTATATGGTGGAAGATAAAGAAATACTGAAGGAAATGGAAACAGAATGTCTGGCAGCACTGGAAGAATATGACAGAAGATATCATGCAGATTATGTGGAAACTCTTCAGTCATATCTGAAGCATAATGGAAGTATTCAGGCTGTGGCAGCAGAATTGTATACGCATCGCAATACGGTGCTGTACCGTATCGGAAATATCAGGAAAATTCTGGGAAATGAGTTGAAAACACCGGAAGAAAGACTGCCCTATCAGATTGCATTTTACATCAGAAATATGCATGGGCAGATATAAGTATTGCGCAGTAATGTTTTTCTTGTGCATAGTGTAGCGCAGTCGTATAATAGAAGCAATTTTTTTACATAAGTAAGATTGTAAAAAAGCAATCAAGGCAGGAAGGAATGGACATATTGCAAAACCAATCAATGTTGATGTAATTCTGGAAAATCTGGACCGGATTTTGGGAAGATAAAGCGGATAAAATGAAGGGGAAATACGTGTGAAAAGCACATAAAATAATGCAGGTCTTGTTCAGACCTGCATTATTTTATGCAACAGGGCGGAGTGTAAATTACTTTGTGTAAACCTCTCAGATTGATGATGAAATCGTAGGTTTATAGAATGCAAAAATTCCTACCAGACAGTATTTTTTTCTATTATCTGGAAAATTTATCACCGTAATGAATATGCATGTCCTTCCAGTCCATAAACAATACATAAAATACTTTTCCGTATTGCTGGCTTTCTACGATTCTTCCATGGTCAAGCACAGAGAGGTAAGAGCCGTCAGCTTTTCGAAGATGAAAATGAATATAGTCATTTTCATTACCACTGTCAATCTGTTCCCAGATGCTTGCTTCTATCTGTTTCTGCTCATCCTCCCGAATCAGGTTATGAAAGCTTTTGTTTGTAAGTCGAAAGAGTTCGCCCATATCTTTATATCCGGTCATATGAAGAAACTCCTGGTTGGCATAGAACAGCTCATCATCTTCTTTGTCTGCTCTGTATATGATAAATGCACCAGGAAGATGCTCCGAGACATCCTTAAGCGCAAATCCCAGCTGTTTGCGGACTCCTGACTGAAGGCCTTTTCTGTAAGCCATACATCCGTTTTTTCCGTGAAGCTTTATTTCATAAAGGGCTGCATCTGCACAGCGCATAAGCTGTGAATGGTTGGAGGCAAATGCCGGATATTCCGCATATCCAAGAGAAATAGAAAAGTGATGTTCTGTTCCCTTGTACGAGAAGGTCTTAGGCAGTCTGGTGAATTGATTCAGCTGTGCATCTGCCTCTTCCAAGGTACAATCAGGCAGAAGAATACAGAACTCGTCACCACCGTTTCTTCCAAGCAGTACATCTGGTGGAAAAAACGCTTTCATGCTGTCTGCCAGACTCTTTAAAGCCCTGTCTCCGTAAGCATGCCCATAGACATCATTAATAAACTTAAAGTCATCGATATCAAAAAGTGCAGCCACAAAATGTGTCTTCGGATTTTGGGCGATGATTTTTTCTGCTGCTTCATCAAATCCATAGCGGTTGTAAATATCGGTAAGGGAATCCGTGTGTGCCAGTATCTGAAATCTGTTTTTATTTTCTTTGGACACCAGCCATACCCGGGTAAGAACTGTCAGAAGCAGGATTACGGCAAGAAAAAAAACGGTGACTACAGCTATAAGTGTATTATTTCGCCATCCGCTTTGGGGGGTTATTTCAAATCTCCAGTTCTCTGCGCCTATTTTAAAATCATAAGAGACCGGCTGGGTTAACGAACCATCTGACTGATAAACAACCTTATAAGTGTCGCTCCAGGGAGAAGCCGTCTTTGAAATTCTATATTCATATCCAAAATTTGAAAGAGCATAAATCGAGTCTGAGAAAATATCAGGAACACGCAGGATAACAATGGTAAATCCCCAGAAATACTCTTGTTTGTTTGTATCCGTCAGATAAACCGGATTGCGTACAGCAATTCCATAGTCTCCCTGTTTCAATTCGAAGGGGCCTTGTGTAATGATTGTGTGATTGTCTCTTGCGTAACAGGAAATCTCTCCACGGTCTTTATCATGAATTAGATCAATTTTACCTGCCTCATTTCCCTCAGCCGGATAAATATCTGTCACAACACCATCCGGAGCAAGTTGTACGCTTTCAATAGAAGCAGACATAAGATTTTCAGCAATCGTGTCAAACTGATTAATCTCTCCGTTTTCACTGATCAGGATCTGCTTTAGAGCATCCGTAATCTCAATTCCACTCGCAATCTCATTTTTTATACGTTCCCCATAGGTTGTTGCGTTTAATTGTGCTGTTATGTGTCTCTCTTTCTTCTCGTGGGTGTCTGTTTTGTATACAATGAAACCAACAAGGCATATGCCCAGTAAAAAAATGATAAGAGGCACAAGTGTTTTTTTCTTCACCAGGTTTACCTCGTTTTATCCATTGGAATTTCTATAATAAGGCATTATATCACAGAAGTTTAAAATTAAAATAAATTTTCTGAAAAAAATGACAATATATTTTTTTACTACGCTCTGGCGAAATATAAAATAAGTCAAGTCGAAAGTTGATAAAGAATGAAATTTGGCTTATAATTTATACTAAAACAATGTCAGGAGGAGCAAGCAATGGATATTAATATGCAAAAAAGAAATGAAGTACTGGCTCAAAATGTGATCAAAGGTCTGGAATCCCGCAATATGTCAGGCTATTACGCCGCAGACAGAGAAGCTGCTGTAAAGCAGGCACTGGAACTGATCCCGGAGGGCAGCAGTATTGCCATGGGTGGCTGCACAAGTGCTCATGAGATCGGACTGATCAAGGCGTTGGAGGATGGAAATTATAATTATATTAATCGCGCGAAATTGGCACCAAGAGAAAGCCTGATGGCAGCGTATGATGCGGATGTATTTCTTTCCAGCGCAAATGCCATTACCAGTGATGGTGTTATGGTAAACATTGATGGAAATTCCAATCGGGTTTCCTGTATTGCCCAGGGACCGAAGAAGGTGGTTTTCATTGTGGGAATGAATAAGGTCTGTTCAGATCTTGACGCAGCTATGAAGCGGGCAAGAAATGTGGCAGCTCCGGCGAATGCACAGAGGTTTGAGGTGAAGACACCTTGCAAAACCGCAGGAAAATGCTTTGACTGTAAATCTCCAGATACGATTTGCTGTCAGTTTCTGATTACAAGATATTCCAGGCATAAAGATAGAATACATGTTATTCTTGTAAACGATATCCTTGGGCTTTAAACGGTGCGCTTTATTATAATAGGGCATAGCTTAGAGTGTGCTTGAAAAATCATTTCCGCAGTCTGCACACCCCACTTTGCAGAATGTCCTTTTCAAACACGCTCCAAAAGAGCGAGTCAATGAACGGCCAGGAAAGGCGTAAATACACGCCTTTTCGGCCACTTTTGTCGAATTATAGGGAAAGTTGTCGGACGATTTTTGTTGCAAAATCCTGATATAAAACGTAGAATAATGACGGTAAGTGTGAGAAAAATGGATTTTTTATCACTGCTTAAATTGTAACCCTAAAATAGCTTGGAATCACAGAAGAACAGCTTGTGTGATTCGGGAAAACGTTACCAATGAACCGTGATCTATAAGTACATATCAGGAGGAAATCAATAATGAAAATGACAACAAAAATGATTATGCTTCAGAACATTGAGAAAATGGTGATGGAGCAGCAGCGGGTGGATGAAAATGATTCCTACATCAGACAGGACAATGAGGATCTGAAGTATCTGGAGGAACGATATGACCAGCTGCAATTATCCCACACTGTAAAGCGTGTGATCGATGATTACATCGCCTGCCTGCAGACCCGGGACGAGAGATATTCAGATCTTGCTTATGCAGCTGGGATAAGGGATACTATAAGCTTACTGCAGGGGATGGGAATGCTGAATGGAACTGCTGCAATAAGTGGAAATATGTAAAATTGGAATCGTGAAACACGCTCTGGCAAATAGAAAGCTTTTTTTTCAAGCGTTTGTTAGCATTTTATCCAGACATTCTACAATCAGTCTGACATTCTTCAGCGCACCTAAAGTGTCGCCTTTTTGCTCCAGGGAGTGGTTGCAGCCCTCGAAAATCCCGCCGGTTTTATCGGGGAAGTTTCTTGCAGCAGCGCGTATCTTGGACTCCGGCATGTATGGATCAGCGGTTCCGGCGAAGAAGAGCCCGTTGATATCGGAGAGATAACGGAGGGTAGAAGGAATTGGAGTCATAAGAAATTGATGGACTTTTCCCTTCAGCTGCAGGGCTGTTTCAAGCTGGCAGGCAATTGTGGTGCCGATGCTTTTGGAAATAAAAATTATATCATCGTATTCAGAAAAAGGAACGTTTTCCAACTGGGGAAGCGTTCTTTTTATTGCCAGTTTTATGATAGGTTCCAGTTCTGCTGGAGTGCGGCCGTGGAAGGTATGAATGTCCTGACCATAGTCAAGGCGGATGATTTCATAACCACGCTCAGCAGCCATGGAAGCAGTATAATAGAGAAGGGGCTTGGTGCAGGTATAACCGACACCTGGGAAAATGATGGCAAGTTTTTTCATGTGGGTACCTCGCTTGAAATCGTAAATTGAGTTATATTGAGGAATAAAATGTAATCTGAAAGTGGTTATTGCGTCCACTTAGCTCTTGTATTTATTAAAGTATGATCCGATCAGCGTCTGTTTGAATTCATATAAGCTATGAGCGTCAAAAGACCCTTTGATATAGCATCATTATATACTTCTTTCACAAAAATTGTAAAGAAATGACGGTAAGAAATATGGTGAATTATCTGTGAAGATATGCTAAAATCGTTACTGTTCAATGAAATAAGAAATAGCTTGAAATTATTAGTGATTCAAAAGCAAATTACGAGGAGTGACATTATGAAATTATTGATTGTACGCCATGGTGACCCGGATTATGATATAGATTCCCTTACAGAAAAAGGCTGGAAAGAGGTGGAGTATCTTTCACAGAAGCTTTCCAAATTAGATGTAAAAGCTTTCTATGTATCCCCCCTTGGAAGAGCGAAGGATACTGCGGCTCCGACCTTGAAAAAGATGGGAAGAACAGCTACAGAGTGTGAATGGCTGAAGGAATTTCCCTGTCAGATCTGGCGCCCGGATGTGAAAGATAAGAAGATTATTGTATGGGACTGGCTGCCACAGGACTGGATGGCAGACGAGCGCTTTTTCCAGTATGACCACTGGTTTGAGAATGAGGCTATGCAGGAAGGTCATGTGAAAGAAGAGTATGACCGTGTGATCGGGGAGTTCGACAAGCTTCTCGCGAAGCATGGATATGAGAGGAAAGGTCACTATTATAAAGTAAATGAAGAGAATAATGACACGATTATTTTCTTCTGTCATTTTGGATTGGAGTGTGTACTTCTCAGCCATCTGCTGAATATCTCTCCGATGGTACTTTGGCATGGCTGCGTGGCTGCCCCATCCTCTGTGACAACTTTGACCACAGAAGAACGCCGTCAGGGAATAGCAGCTTTCCGCATGAGCTCTTTCGGTGATATTTCCCACCTTTATGCCAATAACGAACCACCGGCATTCGCTGCAAGATTTTGCGAGGCGTATGGAAATGAGGAACAGAGACACGACTGACATTGTGCATTGAGAAGCGTGTTGTTGTGAAAGGCGTGAACAGTAATCTTCAAAGTATTAACGGATGGTAAGAGTTATGTTCTGACTTTCAGAAGATAATGAAACGTTATGTTCTGAAAACAGGACACAATGGGAAGAATAGGGATGGAATTTTGATGCCAGTTACGAATTAGTTATTTTCATTTTAGAAATTTTAGAAAAAAATTATAATTTGGACAAATACCTTTCACAATTATGAGGTATGATATATACATCTTAAGAGAAAGACCTCTTAAGAAAAACTCTTTCCTTTCCCTAAAAATGTATAAATAAACCACCGTCTGTTGGCAAGAACGCTGACTGGGCGGTGGTTTTACGTTGTGGGAAAATGTGCGAAAGGTGAACTTAAGCATGAGGAAAATCCTGGCTGGACAAGTCTGGAAATATTGTCTATAGTAAATAGGAAATATATACGAGAAGGTTCGGGAATAGGCTCGTGCTTCATGTATGTTTGAATGCCGTATTGGTTTTACTACTGAGTGCGGTGAAGAATTAGACAGTGATATCACTGATTGGCAATGTTCATTTTTATAGACAATGGAGCTTCCTGTATAATAAAAAACGTAGATGTTGAAAATTGAAAATACCTCAGAGTACAATAAGACTACTGACT
>NZ_JBCOMI010000056.1:0-8944 GCF_040924245.1 Ruminococcus sp. J1101004sp1_RTP21198st1_B9_RTP21198_201120
TCACAGAATTAAGGGATGCACGAAGAAATGCAAGAATATAAAATTATTTTAACCTGGGAAGCAATTTACGATGTCACCGACATTGCAGATTATATCGAAGAAGAAAACGGCCAGCAACATGCTGACCGTTTTCAATCTGATCTGAAAGAACAAATTTACGATTTCTTGCTCTGATTATACGCTATCAGGATTATATTCTCAACCACTTCTCACAGTTCCATTTATGTTTTATAGCTTTTGCATAGCCTGCTTTGCAGGCTACACCCCAAAAGAAGCAAACACTGCCAGTGTCATGACACCTAGCTTTAGTTTTTACATCTGGATTCTTCCAAGTAATAATGTAGCCAGTAGGATAGCCATTATATAAAGAATCTATTAAATCTCTAACCTGACTGCGCTTCCATACAAATGGACGCTGAATTTCAGGAATAACAAAATCTTCTGCATCAATCAGTCCAAGAATTGCGTGAACCGAATACTGCATTAATGTAAATTTTTCACCAGTCATTGCTGTACCTCTCATCTAATGATTTTCCTCAAACCAAAGTGTGAGATGACACTTTGAAAAGGACTTATAGAAATCGCTTTTAATAAACAATTCTAAAATAATCCAAATATGCTTTATATTTATCCTGTGCGGTCAGACAGGTATCTGTCAGATAACCTTTTTCATTGTTCCATTCTTTCAGTCCACGATAATAGAACATTTTCAGATTATCTTCGATAATAAACGGCACAATATTGTATTTCAAACATTCTTTAAACATAATCAGACGTCCTACACGACCGTTGCCGTCCTGGAATGGATAGATCTGTTCAAACTTCACATGAAAATCCAAAATATCCTCAAAAGTCTTTTCTTCTTTTCCGTTGTACTCAGTCAACAGAGCTTTCATTTTATCGGCAACTTCTTCTGGAAATGCTGTTTCCATTCCGCCAACTTCGTTCGGCAATTTCTTGTAATCACCAATAACAAACCAATCTTTTCTGGAATCACTGGTTCCATTTTTCAGAATCAAATGTAGTTCTTTAATAAACTTTTCTGTTAAAGCCGCTTTTGCATTATCAATAATCATATCAATGCAACGGAAGTGATTTGCTGTTTCAATCACATCATCCACATTCAGCACTTCGTTTTCTACGCCTATGGTGTTGGTTTCAAAGATGTATCTGGTCTGATCATGGGTCAGACGGCTGCCCTCAATATGATTGGAGTTGTATGTTAAATCAATCTGTGTCTTATGGTAAATGCCGCCAGAATACTTACTTGCTTTCTGCTCTTGCAGAATATCCAGCAAAGTAACTGGCTGCTCTTTCTTTTTGTTTGAGCGCTCCGGTTTTTCTGCATTTTCAGGAATATTCCAAGTCTTACCGGTAAGAAATGCACCTGGTACACGTCCCTGTGCACAATAATTTCTGACGCTGCGCTCTGAAACATTCCACTTTTTTGCTATTTCAGTAACTGAAAGGTATCGCATCTGTTCTCCTCCGTTATAATTCAAATCAAAATTTACACTTTTATATAGTATATCACATTATCGGCAAATTATCAAACATTCATCTTTGCTTACATCTTATGTTTTTGCCGTTTTCGGCATCATTTATCTTTAATTAAATACCAAACTATCCTTGTAAATCAAAAATCTGTTTTACAAGGCATACTTTTCCTTTTTTGCTCATTTTTAAGCAAAACCTTGTTATAAGTTTTAGCGGCAATTTTGCCGATAAAGAAACCAGCCCGTTTCCGAGCTGGTTCCAATTCACATAATGTATAAATAACATCCAGTCTTGCTTATTTTACTTTTTATTACAGAACCAACTAATGAATCACAATCTCTTCCGCCCGATTGTAAATGTTGTTCATAGCTTGTATCCACGCCATCTGATTCTATTCTTTCAATTCGTCCGTTACATCCTCAAGAGCTTTCCATGATGCTCGATTTCCCTCTACATATCTGTCTTCGCACTGATTAACCTTTGCCCACGCCACGCTCATTACCATATGCCTGTGCAGTATCAATATGTCTATATCCAATCTCTACCGCTGCTTTTACAGCGTCAGCAACCTTATCATCATCAATAAACCAGGTTCCAAGACCAAGCTGTGGAATTTTTACTCCATTATTCAATTCAATATTTCTATCAAACATTTCATTCACCTTCCTATTATAATTTCCCATATTCTTCATCACTTACTGGTTCAAGCCATTCATTAGAACCATTTTCGCCCGGAACCTCTATTGCAAGATGGCTAAACCATTCATCTGGTGCGGCGCCATGCCAGTGTTTCACTTCTGCCGGAATATTGATGCAGTCGCCTGGCTTCATTTCTACAGCTTCTTTGCCTTCTTCTTGATAATATCCTCTTCCGGCAACGCATACCAGAATCTGTCCACCTCCACTTTTTGCATGATGGATATGCCAGTTATTTCTGCATCCAGGTTCGAATGTCACATTGAAAATTCCAACCTGAGAAGTAGAAATCGGTGCAAGAAAACTTCTGCCGGAAAAATACTGTGCAAAGCCATCATTTGATACACCGATTGGAAATACCATCTCTTTTGCATGCGCACGCATCCCTTCCTCTTCGTATGGCAAATCTCCTTCGCCTGTTTCCCACACTTCCTTTGCAAGATTGAAAACAGCCCATGCTTTTGGCCAACCTGCATAGAATGCGGCATGTGTGATCACTGCCGCAATCTCTTTTTGTGTCACACCATGATTTTTTGCATTTTGAAGATGATATTTTAAAGAAGAATCCGTTAATCCATGCGCAAGCAATGCAGTTACCGGGACCAGTGATCCGTCCCTCAAGCCGCACTTCTGCATATACATCCCCTTAAACTTTTTTCCCATCCCATAAGCCTCTTTTAATGCCTGATTGCCCTGTATTGCGCCAACAGCATCTGCACCTCCGCCAAATACGGTTCCTGCAAGTTTGGAATTTAGAAAACATTCGATTCAACATTGTTTTCATATGTCCGCTACGGGGTATATGCCATGATTAACAAAGATGAGCGCCGTGATGTGAGTATTCGCAAGCCCCGGCCATCTATCCGCAAGCAGCTTGCCGACAGCAAACAGGCCACCAGCCCGAAAAAGGCGGCGGCCAGAACCAAGAAAAATGAATTGGAGGTATGAGGAATGATGCACTTTACCGTGGAAGAAGAAAATTTGATCTGTATGTACCATAACGCAGACCGACGCAGGACGATAGGCAAGATCACCGCAGCCATGCCGGGTATGGACGGGGATATGTGGACGCTTGCGTCCGGCGTCTTTTCTTTTTGCCTGTTCCTACGCATTTAGAACCCAGTATTGACGGGGATAGGATAAAGTATTCGCCCACCTCTGCAAACGTGCGGGAGAAGCCTTGAAACTGGCGGTTATCAGCCCCGAAAGGCGTAGGTTACAGTCATTATTAGCCCCCGAAACAGGTACAGACGCGCAGCGGGTGTATCTGTTTCGGGGGTGTGCAGGTGATAGCCGCAAAGCGGCGTAAGAGGGTGCAGCCCTCTTGATCGTTATTCTTGTTCCAGCGGGAAGCTCGGCAACGGCGGCTTTGATTGTTTCATAGTCCAGCAGCTTTTCTTGTCCGTCCATCCTGATACCCCCGTCAGATTGATTTTTTCCATGATACCATATCTGGGAGTATGGAGCCAGAGAAACCGGCGATTTTCTGCTGGTAAATTCTACGCATTTAGAGCGGCACTATGGCGGGGATAGGATAAAACACTCACATACCCCGCCGACTATGCGGGAAAAACCTTGAAATATAGGGCTTTTTAAGGCCCTAAATGCGTAGGTTGGTGCTTTGTTGCGATATGCTCCACGGTTACGGTGTATTGTTCATATTCTGTTTTCGGGAATCTTTATGAAATCTTCAAAATTGCCCGGTATGCTATCCGTAAAATCAAAGAAAGGACTTGATTATATGGATATGATTTTGAAAACGACTGACCTCTGCAAAAATTTCAAGGGGCAAATGGCGGTAAACAATGTGTCACTGAACATCCGGCGCAACTCGGTTTATGGTCTGCTGGGGCCGAATGGGGCTGGCAAATCCACGATCTTAAAAATGCTCACCGG
This sequence comes from Ruminococcus sp. J1101004sp1_RTP21198st1_B9_RTP21198_201120, assembly GCF_040924245.1. NCBI lineage: Bacteria > Bacillati > Bacillota > Clostridia > Eubacteriales > Oscillospiraceae > Ruminococcus > Ruminococcus sp. J1101004sp1_RTP21198st1_B9_RTP21198_201120. The sequence continues at coordinate 4,090 of NZ_JBCOMI010000056.1, forward strand.
CATTTTACGCCCCACATCGGGAAGCATCGAGTTTGACGGCCACCCGTGGAAGCGGAATGATCTGGAGCATATCGGTGCTTTGATTGAGATGCCCCCGCTTTACGAAAATCTGACTGCATACGAAAATCTCAAAGTCAGAACTACATTGCTCGGCCTGGACGATGCACGAATTAACGAGGTATTGCAAATTGTCCAGCTCACGAATACCGGCAAGAAACGGGCCGGGCAGTTTTCTCTTGGTATGAAGCAGCGGCTTGGTATTGCTATTGCATTGCTGAACAGTCCCCAGCTTTTGATTCTGGATGAACCGACTAACGGCCTTGACCCTTTAGGGATTGAGGAACTTCGAGAGTTAATTCGCTCTTTTCCCTGCAAAGGGATTACAGTTATTTTGTCCAGCCATATTCTGTCAGAAGTCCAGCAGATTGCAGATCATGTGGGTATCATTGCTGGCGGCGTCCTTGGATATGAGGGAGAGCTTCGCGCCGGTGAAGATTTGGAACAACTCTTTATGGATGTTATTCGCAGAAATGGTAAGGAGGGATATTAAATGGAGATGGCATATATTCAGGCAGAGAACCTAAAGCATAAGAGAACTTTCACAAAAACGCTGATCGTTCTGGCCCCGTTTGTAACTGCGCTTATGAACTTTTTTGCCCCTCTTTGGTTCCAGCTCAATTCTTATAATTGGTGGTATATCCTGCTTTATCCTGGATTCCTTACGCTCACCTGTGCCTTGATTGAACAGCGGGATAATGGCAAACTAAAATATCGTGCCGTTGCTTCATTGCCTGTTTCGCAGAACAAAGTCTGGAAAGCAAAAATTGGAGTGGCCGGTATTTACTCCTGTGTGGGGAATTTCATTTTCCTGGCGCTAAATCTGTTGGGCGGTTTTGCAATATTAGTTATCAACGAAATTCCCCTGACAATCGGAATTTGGCAGGCTGCGGCCGGAACAGCTTGTATTGTCATTGCAAGCCTATGGGAAGTTCCGCTGTGCTTATGGTTATCAAAAAAAGTTGGTATCTTTGTCACGGTTATTCTTAATGCCGGACTTGGAAGCGTTTTAGGGATTTTCACGGCTACAACCTCTTTGTGGATGATCTGCCCGTATAGCTGGGTGCCGCATCTTATGATTTCCGTGTTAGGTATTTTGCCTAATGGTGAGCCGGTTGCAGATCAGAGTACGGCAATGGCATTTTGGATGATTATACTTGTATTGGTCATTTCGCTGGCCTGGTTTGCGGCGCTGTCATTTTTAACTGCAAGATGGTTTGAGAAAAAGGAGGTGGGGTAACTATGGTATCTGTGGTTCGCTGCTGGAAAGCAGAATATCAGAAGTGTAAACATAGCATTTTGCTCTATATGCACAGCATGATTCCGATTATATGTGCGGCGATTTTTGCGGGTTACTATCATATATCCAGATGGGAACTGGCAACCAAAATCAGTGCCTATCTGGAAGTGCTGGCCGTTGCGTTCCCGTTTCTGATCGGCATTATTGTGGGCCTGGTTGTTCAGATCGAAAATCAGGCCGGGCATTATCAGCTTTTGTTGGGAACAATCCCATCTCGCATGGCAACGTATATTGGTAAACTTGGTTTTCTGATGATCTGTGCTTTTGGCGCAACATTTTTAGCGTTAGGAACATTCGCTGCACTATATAGGGATGCTCCGGCAAGCCTTTACCTGAAAGCAGGGATTCTATTGTTGATTACCATGCTTCCCATTTACCTGATTCATTTGTTTGTGGGAATGAGCTTCGGAAAAGGTGCATCTATGGGATTGGGAATTGCAGGGAGTTTAATAGCTGCCCTTATGATAACAGGGCTTGGTGACGCTACATGGAAATATATTCCCTGGGCCTGGGGCGTTCGTGCTATGGATTACACTGTGCTTGCATGGGATAGCCCCCAACTGTATGCACAGGTAAAAACCGATTTTTTCAGCGGTATGATTATTTCTGTATGCTGCACTGTTTGTCTGCTGATTGCCAGTTTGGTTTGGTTTCATGGTTGGGAGGGAGGTAAAAACAGTGAATAAAAAGTGCCTGTTTGCCGTGGTAATTGTGCTTGTAAGTCTTATATGCTTATCGGCCTGCGGTGCGCTCCGCGATACCGCCGATAAAAATAAGGCGTTAAATGAATCTCTGCCGTATTATGAGCTGAACGCCGCAAACTATGATGAAATTTCATATAACGGCCTGACATATACCATAACGGATGAATGTCTTGAAATGTCAGAACTGCAAGAAGAAATCGGGCAGGTATCAAAACGCTTCAAAAATGTGGCGGGGGAAGATTTCAGTTTCGGCTACGTTTACAGTATTGTGGATGTGGATATAAGCAATGCCGTAGCTGTAAATATCAACAATGAATATCGGAAAGCTGACATTAAAAATAATGATGAGTAACCTCGACAATGTGGTATAATGGGGCGGGAGGTGATTTTTTGACCCACTTACTTGTAGTTGACGATGAAGTTTCTATCTTGGAATTGATTAAGAACAGTTTGGGGAAAGATGGATATTTGATAACAGTCTGTCAAAATGCGGATGATGTAGACATCAAAAAGCTGCATTTCTATGACCTCATTCTTTTGGATGTGATGATGCCTGGCACAGACGGGTTTGAGTTTTGCAAACAGATCAGGAATATGGTAGACTGCCCGATTCTCTTTCTGACCGCAAAGACATTAGAGGAAGATATATTGTTTGGATTGGGCATCGGTGCGGATGATTATATTACGAAACCTTTTCGTATTCAGGAGCTTCGCGCCCGTGTCGCGGCACATTTACGCAGAGAAAAAAGGGAGCATCACAGCATACTTTCATTTGAGCCTGATATAAGATTTGACCTTTCCGCAAAGGTACTGTATGTTTCAGAACAGCCGGTTCCCCTTACCAAAAGCGAGTATTCAATCTGTGAATACCTTGCGAAAAACCGGGGACAGGTTTTTACAAAAGAACAAATCTATGAAGCCGTTTTCGGGTTTGATGGAATAGGCGATAACTCTACGATCTCAACGCATATAAAAAATATTCGTGCGAAATTGGAGCATTTCAAAATAAGTCCGATCAGCACCGTATGGGGGATAGGATATAAATGGGAGTGAAAAAGAAACCTACATTGAAAATATTGTTTCGCCAGTTTGCTATCTCCCTCATTGTCATGCTGGTAGCGGCAATTATTGTCCCTTCTGGTTTGGAGGGACTTGCTGTAAATGCTGGATTAGCTACAAGAGCAAATCTAAGTGAATTGCAGGTAAAAGAGATCATTCCAACGCTGACGATTGCCCCGGATATTACAAAGGTTGTGATTCCACAGGGATGCGGCTACTTAATTCTGGACAAGAACTTTAATGAGCTTTACAGCAATATGGACGATGATGAAAAAGAAATTGCCCTGCTGTACGCAAAGGGAGAATATATTGAATATGCTACGGGGAGGCAGTTTGCACTTGTTGTCCGGGAAAACGAATTTTGCGTTTTAAGCTATTATATTGGTTCTCAATTTACAGTGTCATGGCTACCGGAATATTTTCCATCTCCTGACACGCTTGCGTTTATCCTGATGGCTGTAAATTCGCTGCTGGTCATTATCATACTGACCGCCAGATTTGCTAAGAACCTGCGTACACAACTGACCCCGCTTTTTGAAGCAACTGCGGAGGTTTCAAAGCAAAACCTTGATTTTGAAGTAGGACACGCCAAAATCAAAGAGTTTGAAGATGTCCTTGCATCTTTTTCAGATATGAAAGATAATCTGAAAATTTCGTTAGAACGGCAATGGAAAACCGAACAGACACAGAAAGAGCAAATCGCCGCGCTTGCCCATGATTTGAAAACGCCTCTGACGGTTATTCAAGGAAATGCTGATTTACTCACAGAAACAAATCTTGATGATGAGCAACGATTATACGCTGGTTACGTCGTGGAAAGCTCCGGCCAGATGCAGTCATATATTCAAACCCTGATTGATATATCACGGGCGGCGGTTGGTTATCAGCTCCATATTGAAAGTATAGACTTGCCAGCGTTCATGCAGCACTTGTTCGGTTATATGGAATCACTATGCCGGACAAAAGAAATCCGGCTGCAAATGAATACTGTTTCACTCCCTCAAATGCTGAAATTTGATAGGTTGCTGATAGAACGTGCTATTATGAATGTTATCAGTAATGGGCTGGACTACTCCCCGCAAGGCGGAACGCTTTATGTGGATGTTCAGAGTAACAACGGTTTCGTGGAAATTTCAGTCACAGACGAGGGAACGGGGTTTTCTAAAGAGGCATTATGCCACGCACAGGAACGGTTCTATATGGGCGATCAAAGCCGCAATTCAAAGTTACACTTTGGTATGGGTCTATATATTACAAATTCGATTATGGAACAACATAATGGTCAGCTTATTTTAGAAAATTCAAAAGAAACCAGCGGCGCAAAGGTTACTATGAAACTTCCTTGCTGATTTTCCGATAGTATAATGGACGTCTTTTATGTCCGTCCATTTTTCAAATCTTTATGGAATCTTCAAAACAACAAAACGCTTCAAATCGTCGCCCGGTAGGTTTACGACCTGCCGGGCGATTTTTGTCGATTTTCGCGGATTGTCATTTCCGGCAAAAAATCAGATGGAAAAGGAGGCGGTCAGCAGACCAGGGCCAGCATAGGCCCCTGACAACGGACAGGATCATCCTGCTCACTCCCCACGGAAAGGGGGTGAGAAGATGAAAGTTACCCCTGATGATTACGGGAGGCGCTGCCAGTATCTTTTCCGCTGAATACATTTGATATGTGCATGACTGCCAAGTCTTTTTCTGGCTTGATCAAGCATATCTATGCTGTAATCAAGGC
>NZ_JBCOMI010000057.1:0-8825 GCF_040924245.1 Ruminococcus sp. J1101004sp1_RTP21198st1_B9_RTP21198_201120
ATGGACTGCGTTGCCAGGGATTCCACAGGCAAACAATTTGATGTGGAAATCCAGCAGGATAATGAAGGAGCTTCCCCAAAAAGAGCCCGGTACCATAGTGGACTGATGGATATGAATACCCTAAATCCCGGACAGGATTTTGAGGAACTGCCGGAAAGCTATGTAATTTTTATTACCAGGGACGATATTCTTGGATATGGACTTCCCATTTACCACATTGACCGGCAAATCAAAGAATTAAATGAAGCTTTTCAAGATGAAGCACATATCATATATGTAAATTCCAGGAAACAGAATGATACAGAACTTGGAAAGCTGATGCATGATTTACACTGTAAAAAGGCAGATGAGATGCACAGTCCGATTCTTGCAAAACGAGTATATGAATTGAAGGAGACACAGAAAGGGGTTGAACTTATGTGCCATGAAATGGAGAAAATCTATAGTGAAGGAATGGAAAGCGGAGAGAAACGTGGTGAGCTCAAAAAAGCAAAAGAAACAGCCCTTTCCATGGCAGAAGAGGGCATGGACGTAAAGATGATTGCTCGTTTGGTTAAGGTAAGTGAAAAAGATGTCCAGAAATGGATTGATGAAACTTTGTGTGTAACAAAATAACTGAAATCATTATAAATGGGGCTGTCGGGACAGCCCCATTATCAATATTAATAAAGAATACTATTAAAAGTGTTATGTCTGGAGGCGGTTTTGTGACACATGATCAATTTAAGAAAGCAGCAGATTATTGGAAGAATAAAAAACAGAATGCTATGCCGGAAGAAAAGCTGAAAAAGACAGTATTGGAATATATCAATTCCAACAATACTTGTGCACTTGCGACTGGAACTGGGGATTATGTAAGATGTACCCCAATTGAGTATAGCTACCATGATGGGAAGTTTTGGATGTTTTCAGAAGGTGGCGAAAAGTTTATTGGTCTTGAGAAAAATGAAAATGTATGTCTGGCCATTTATGATAAGTATGATGGAGCGGACAATTTGAAAAGCATACAGGTAATAGGAAAGGCAGATCTTGTGGAACCTTTTTCCGATACATATAATAAACATGCAAAGATTAAGAAGCTTCCAGTAGAAACATTAAAGAAACTGGCTTCGCCAATGAACCTTATCTGTGTAACACCAGTTAAAATGGAAGTACTTTTTTCTGAATTTAAGAAAAATGGATACAGCAGCAGGCAGACAATAAAATTTTAATAAATTATATTTTATGGGGGTATTGTATGAAAGCACATAAATATTGGTCTATCGGAGCATTTATTACCATGATCGGAACTTTTTATACCGGTTACAAAGGGTTAAAATCAAGCCACAAATATTTCGCACTAAGCTCTCTGCTTTGTATGATAATGTCTATCTATACAGGACATAAAATGATTTCTGGCAGTAAAAAAACAAGAAAGAAAGCGGAAGCTACAGAAACGGAGGATTAAAAAATGTTGGAAACAGGAACAAAAGCCCCTGATTTTGAGTTGCCGGATCAGAATGGAAACATGCATAAGTTAAGCGATTATGCCGGAAAGAAAGTGATTTTATATTTTTACCCGAAAGATAATACAGCTGGCTGTACGAAACAGGCATGTGGATTTTCAGAAAGGTATCCTTTGTTTACAGAAAAAGGAGCTGTTATCCTTGGTGTTAGTAAGGATTCTGTAGCTTCCCATAAGAGATTTGAAGAAAAATACGGACTGGCATTTACTTTATTGGCAGATCCGGAGCGTAAAGTGATTGAAGCATATGACGTCTGGAAAGAAAAGAAGAATTATGGAAAAGTTTCTATGGGAGTAGTCCGGACAACATATCTGATTGATGAGAATGAAATTATCATAAAGGCAAATGATAAAGTGAAAGCGGCAGATGATCCTGAAAATATGCTGAAGGAATTGACGTGATGAAGATTATATTATCACCAGCAAAAAAGATGGTTACAGATACGGACAGCATAGCACCAGTGGGAATGCCGAATTTTCTTGATAAGACAACTGAGATACTAAGTTGGATGAAGGGTCTGGAAAAAGATAAACTGAAGGCAATCTGGAAATGCAATGACAAGATTGCCAGGCAGAACTTTGAAAGATTAGAAAATATGGATCTTTATCACATGCTTACTCCTGCTATTTTGTCCTATGAGGGAATTGCATTCCAGTATATGGCACCAGCAGTGTTTGAATACGGACAATTTGAGTATATCCAAAAGCATCTTAGAATCTTATCCGCATTTTATGGAAGCCTAAAGCCACTGGACGGTGTGAGACCATATCGTCTGGAAATGCAGGCAAAGGTTACAATAGGAAATACCCGGAATTTGTATGACTATTGGGGAGACATGCTGTATAAGTCCATCATTGATGACAGCCAGATCATTATTAATCTGGCATCAAAGGAATATTCGAAATGCATAGAAAAATATCTGTCACCGAAAGATACGTATATAACGATTACATTTTGTGAATTATCCGGAGAAAAGCTAGTAACAAAAGGTACTTATGCAAAAATGGCCCGTGGTGAAATGGTCAGATTTATGGCAGAAAGAGGGATTGAAAATCCAGCTGATATACAAAAATTTAACAGACTGGGCTATAGGTTTAGAGAAGATTTGTCGTCAGAGAAGGAATATATTTTTGAACGGTTGTCTGCACTGTAGTGTGGTATTGCTAAATTGTAATTATTCTTGTTGAGAATGATATTCACTTACGTAAAATTCATTGACATCACCAGAAAGAAATGATATATTGCAGACAAGGTTAGTTTTGCCTAACTTGCATTAATCCCTGCATTCCAGGGAATGCTTATTACAAAAAAAGGAGGAATTTTAAAATGTCAATGATCAATAAAGAAGTAAGTGATTTTTCTGTTCAGGCTTATCAGAATGGGGAGTTTAAAACCGTGACCAAGGCCGATATTCTGGGAAAATGGAGCGTATTTTTCTTCTATCCGGCCGACTTTACCTTTGTATGCCCTACCGAGCTGGAGGATCTGCAGAATAAATATTCTGATTTCCAGGCTGCTGGCTGCGAAATCTACTCTGTTTCTACAGACTCCCATTTTGTCCACAAAGCATGGCATGATTCCTCTGAAAGAATCGGTAAGATCACTTATCCAATGCTGGCAGATCCTACCCACGCACTCTGCAAGGATTTTGAAGTGCTGATCGAATCTGACGGAATGGCAGAAAGAGGAAGCTTCATTGTAAACCCGGAAGGCAAGATCGTGGTTTATGAAGTAAATGCCGGCAATGTAGGACGCAATGCAGATGAACTATTCCGCCGTCTCCAGGCAAGCCAGTTTGTAGCAGAACACGGAGACCAGGTGTGCCCGGCAAAATGGCAGCCAGGAGCCGAAACTCTGAAGCCAAGTCTTGATCTGGTAGGTATGCTTTAATGTCGAACGAAAATTTCTATGATGTAGTTGTGATCGGAGGAGGTCCTGCCGGTCTGACAGCTGCCTTATATCTGGCTCGCGCCTGCTACCGTGTTCTGGTAATTGAGAAGGAAAAATTCGGCGGCCAGATTACCATTACCGATGAAGTGGTAAACTATCCAGGCGTCATGAAAACCAGTGGGAAAGAACTGACCCAGGCCATGCAGAAACAGGCGGAACATTTCGGAGCAGAGTTTTTGCTTGGGGATGTTGTCAGCCTAAAAAAAGCAGAAGAAGCATCCGGCGCAGAAATCTGGGAAACAACCACCGATAAAGGTTCCTACAAAAGCTTTGGAATCCTGCTCGCAACAGGAGCCCATCCAAGAATGATCGGTTTTCCAGGTGAGGCCAAGTTTCGCGGTCACGGAGTAGCCTATTGTGCCACCTGTGACGGAGAATTTTTCCGTGGAAAAGAAATTTTCGTAGTTGGCGGCGGGTTTGCTGCAGCAGAAGAAAGCGTATTTTTGACAAAATATGCAAGCCATGTAACTATTTTAATCCGTGGAAATGATTTTTCCTGCGCAGAAGCGGTAGCGGAAGCCGCCAAAAATCACCCTAAGATCACAGTTTTAACCAATACAGAGGTTGTCTATGTGGAGGGTGACCACACGCTGCGAAAGATCTGCTACAAAAATAAAAACACTGGAGAAGAAACCATTTTCGATTCTGCAGATGACACCTTTGGCATATTTGTATTTGCAGGCTACGCGCCAAATACGGATCTGGTAAAAGACCTGATTGCTCTGGATTCCCATGGATATGTGGAAACGGACCGAACCCAGAAGACCAGCTGTCCGGGAATTTACGCAGCCGGAGATGTATGCCAGAAGAATCTCCGCCAGGTGGTAACTGCAGTGGGAGATGGTGCCACAGCTGCCACAGAGCTGGAAAAATATGCCGCAGCCATGCAGGGGAAAACCGGAATCCACCCGGAAAAGCCAATCAAAAAAGAGGCCGAAGTTCACAAGGAATCACCCGCAGGAAAAGAAACAGAAGGGAAATCCTCAGCCGGTATTTTTTCACAGGATATCATAAACCAGCTGAATGTTGTATTTTCCAGAATGGAGGGAAACCTGCAACTTGACCTGCATCTGGATTCCCGTCCCGTCAGCCAGGAATTGAAAGGCTATATGACAGAACTGGAGAAATATACAGACAAACTGACCGTACAGGAAGCGGACTCTGCTTCGGATTCTGCTGCCTTGCTGCCTTTTGTAGAAGTGCTGACTGCCTCCGGGGAAAAGACTGGATTAGCTTTCCACGGCGTGCCAGGGGGACACGAGTTTACCTCTTTTATCCTGGGATTATACAACGCCGCAGGACCAGGGCAGCCCCTTGACCCTGCCATCAGAGAACGTATCCTCGCTATCGACCATAAGGTGCACATGCAGATCCTGGTATCCCTTTCCTGTACCATGTGCCCGGATCTGGTAGTGGCAGCCCAGAGGATTGCCTCCTTAAATCTCCTTGTAACAGCAGAAGTATACGACATCGCCCATTTCCCGGATTTAAAGGAAAAATACAACGTTATGAGCGTCCCCTGCCTGATAATCAACCAGGATCAGGTAACATTTGGGAAAAAGAATATCCCGCAGCTGTTGGAATTGCTCTAATAAGATAATAAAAACTGTAATGATAAACTCCTATGGTTTATTGTTACAGTTTTTTAATTCAAGAAAATTTTTATTCCCCGACCACAATTGTGGTAAAATAGCGGTAAGTAATAACTAATACCGTATTTCCGCAAAAGAATCTGTCTAAGCAGAGTGGTTATCGTCCAAATGGAGTTGTGTGACCCTGTAAGAAATGGTATGGTTATTGTTAGAAGCAACTAACTATTATATAACTCAGGAGGCACACAATGAAAAAGAAGTTCGTTTCTGTTTTATTAGCACTTACCATGTCAACTACCTTATCTGCCGGATTAACCAGTACCGTATTTGCAGAAGAAGCAGTAAGCACCGCATCTGAATGCTCTTATGACGGCGGCAGTGGCACCCAGGAAGATCCGTACCAGATTTCCTCGACAGATTCTTTCCTGACATTTGCCGCTAATGTAAATGACGGCTCAAACGCAGGTTATGCGGATACTTATTTTCTTCTGACAAATGATCTTGATCTTACAGGCATTGACTGGGAACCCATCGGCAATATGAATGACATGGAAAACCATTCCACCTTGTTTCTGGGCTCCTTTGACGGCGGAGATCACACAATTTCAAATTTAAAATATGAATCTGACAAATACAACTGCGGGGCTGGTCTTTTCGGCGTAAACTGCGGCGAAGTCAAAAATCTGACAGTGGAAAATGCAGAAGTAACCGTAACAGATGGCACCTCTCTGGCTATTGGCGGCGTTGTAGGATACAACATGGGATCAGTGGATCACGTAACCTTAAAAGGAAACTCCGTAATTACAGGCAACAACTGCACTGGCGGAATTGTAGGAGGCAACAACAATTCCGTAACCAACTGCTCCGCAGAAAATGTAACCGTCATCGTAATTGGAGATAATGAATTTGAAGAAAACCATATTGTGCAGGCAGATGTAGCAGAATGTGGTGGCCTGGTCATCGGCGGCGGTTTTGGCGGAACCATTGACAACTGCAGCGCAAGCGGAACTGTAAAGGCAGAAGGAAACGAACCGGTTGGTCTTGGCGGAATCGGCGGCTGTCTGGAAATGATGGATTCCATTACCAACTGCACCGCTGATGTCACAATTGAAAGCGCAAATGGCGGCCATGCGATCGGCGGTCTTTGTGGTTACGCAGGCACTCACTCCAATCCAGACGTATGCCTGGAAACAGAAGGATTTTCCACGAAAAATTATCCGTCCGTAATTGATAACTGCAAGATAACTGTTTCCATAAAAGCGGATGGAGCAACCCATGTAGGAGGTCTTATTGGCACCGGACTTTACTATTATGGAGAAGAAACCGTATTTAAAGTTACCAACTGTTCTGTAACAGGATCCATTGACGGTGCTGTAACACCAGGTACCGTTGCCGGCAGGGCAGTGGGCAGTGTAATAGAAAGCTGCGACGCAGACATTTTAATTGATGGTGTGCATGCAGACAATCAGATTGGCACCACTTCCTGCATGTACGAGAGTGCGGACCAGTAAGAGAGGAAAAAATGGAACAGCATCCGTTAACGGATTTTTTTGACCAGAAAGTTCAAAAAACAACGGGCAAAAACAACCGTACTATTTATAAAATGAACAATGAAACCGGAGAAGGAATCATCACGCAATATATTATTTTGCCTGGCATCCAGTTCTTTTATAACGATTTTCACATGAGCAATGGACAGAACCAGAATAAACTGCCTCACGCAGATGTTCTGGAACTGAACCATTGCAGGGAAGGGCGTTTTGAATGCAGATTTGCCAACGGCACTTATCAGTATATTGGAAGCGGTGATCTTGCCATCAACCTTCTTTCCAACCAGACCGTTTCAACCAGCTTTCCGCTGTCTCATTATCACGGCATCTCCATCACCATAGATTTACAAAAAGCAGACTCTGTCATCCGAAAAATCGGCGAGATGACAGGCGGTCTGGACATTGATCTGTTTTCCATTGCCAACGGCTTTTGCAAAAATGGTACCTGTGCTGTAATTAGAAATCAAAATAAAATCAACCACATTTTTTCTGAACTGTACTGCACCAAGCCGTATATGCACGCTTCCTATCTGAAGGTCAAGGTCCTGGAACTGCTCCTTTATCTTGGAACTGAGAAAATACAGAATACCCAGGTAAAAGTTCCGTATTTCGCACATACTCAGGTAAAAAAAGTAAAAGAAATTCAAAAGTATATGGTTTCCAATTTGCGCCAGCATTACACTCTTGAACAATTGTCCGAGCAATTTGACATTCCTCTTACTTCCATGAAAGCATGTTTTAAGGGAGTTTTCGGCTGTTCCATTTATGCCTACATAAAATCCTACCGTATGCAGGCTGCAACCGTACTGCTTCAGAATTCTGACTGCAGCATTACAGAAATCGCCATGAAAATGGGCTACGACAACCCCAGCAAGTTTTCGGAAGTCTTCAAAAAAGAGTATGAGATGACTCCATCTGAATTTCGAAAGAAATACATAAAAGCATAATTGCACACTCCTTTACAAAAACATACCTTGACAAATCTCGTCTCAGCTTTACATTTTATAATAAAATACCTCAGGAAACGGAACGTTTATAGTCAAAGTCTCTCCCTGGATATCCGCGATCTGCTGGCAGAGGCCCAGCATCCGGTAAGGATTTGCATATCCGAAAAGTTTCATGATCTTATCAAACTGTTTTTCCCTTTTGATAAGATCTGCGAGATACATATATCTGAGGTCTCCAAGGGAGATGCGGGGCAGGCCATAGGACTGTGTGATCTTTTTCAGTCTGGTATTCAGTGTGGGAAGCGTCTTGACTTTTCCATATGGACCAAGGCACAGGGCGCCTTCTTCGGCCAGTCCGGGATATCTCAGAAGAATGCCCTCATTCAGATATCTCCGTTCCCTGATCTCATCAAATAAAAATTCCGGAACAGGCACAGTACGGTAATTACTGTCTGAACGGAGCTTTCTGCCACTGTATTTGAGACTCTGACTATTATCACCCCCATTCCTGTCAGCAGACACATAATTCCGTGCATGCAGCCCGCAGATCGTTACCGTGCCTGCCTCCAGATCGAAGCTGTCATATTTAAGTCCAAGGATTTCCCCGGGTTTCAGCCCGCAGTAAAGCGCCAGGGCATATTCCAGATAGTGGGAGGTGTTGTCTTTCTTTGCAGCTGATAATAAGCAGGTAAGCTGTTCCGGTGTATAAAGGACAGGATCTTTTTCCAAAACAGAATATTTTTTTATTTGAAAGAAAAGTTCATAATCACCGGTATCTGGTTCAAAACGATCCTTTATAAAGACACGCAGAAAGCGGTATGCCGAAGCAGCCGTATTTTCATTTTTTTGATTGATGCATGCCAAAAGAGCATTCAGGTATTCTGCATCGATATCGTCAACCGCCCGCTCCTTATCCGGAAGGCTGGGTTCAATGACATTGAAGATCATCCAGTAGTAGTAAGCAGCCGTACTGCTGCTGGTTGAATTCGAAAGACATTTGTTCTGGTACCAGCTCTCCAGGTAATTAACAAAAGTAGTTGCAGCAGGTTCGTTCCTTTTCTCTTTTTTCATTGTTGCGGCTGTAACAGCCATTTCTTTTGATTCTTTTCTCATTCTTTTTTCCTTTCTGCCATCATTGGCTAAGCATTTAACTATATTTCAGTTATATATTGTCCGATTTTCGCTCAGAATCCGATCTTTTATGAAAATTTTTGACAAAATTCTAAAAAAATGACATATTAATCCTGTAAGGTGGATGTCCATACAAAGAAATATATTTAT
>NZ_JBCOMI010000058.1:0-8776 GCF_040924245.1 Ruminococcus sp. J1101004sp1_RTP21198st1_B9_RTP21198_201120
CGTTGCGCCGGCGAGTGAGTAATACACATTGTCCAAATGCGTCCGCATTGAAGAACTTTTAATCAACTAAATAGCAAAAAATCACAGCCCCGCCAAAAACGGGGCTGTCTTTCTATACACTTTAGATCAACTTCTTCACCATCTCCACAATCTCTTCCTTCGTCACCCTGCTGCTGTTAATACACAGATCATACTGCAGCATATCCAGCCAGTTAGTATCCGTAAAATACTCATAATAAGCCCGGCGTTCCTTATCCGTACGTTTCACCAGCTTCCTTACACTCTTTTCCTCTCGGCCGGTACGTGCAATCACCGTCTTCACACGGTCTTCAAACGGAGCATAGATAAACAGACTCAGATGCTTATCCTTATTATCCTGTAAGATATAATTGCCACATCGCCCAACGATCACGCAATTCTCTTTTTCGGCTGCCTCCAAAATGATCTTCTTCTGCAGATCGTAAAGCACATCATTCATGGGAACAAAATGGTATTCCGGATTCATCTGCAGCTCGTAATCCACCGGATACAGCCACTGGCTGGCTTTTCTCTCATCTACTCTGGCAAACTCATCAAAAGGAATATTCTTCTCCCTGCTGGCCATTTCGATCAGCTCCTTATCATAGAACTTAAATCCCAGTTCCTCCGCAAGAGCCTTTCCAATAATACGTCCATTACTTCCAAACATACGATTGATTGTTATAACACGGTTACTCATAAACGGCGCCTCCTTTTGTGGTGGATTTGTAAATAATTTTGTTATAAAATAGTTTATGAAAACTATTTTCTGTTCTTTTTCGCATTATAACATAATTGTATGAAAATATCTATATAATTTGCATAAAATCAAAACAAAAAAATATTCTGAATATGTCATTTCGCTGGAAATTTGAACCCTTTCTTGTTATACTAAAAATAGCAATACGATTGCTGTTCACTGCATGTACAGATTGCAGAAAGCCTTTTTCAAACACGCTCTGGAAAAGCGTATTTGGAAAACGATGAACAGTGATACAATATGAGAAAGGAATTGAACATGCTCAAAATAAAAAATTATGTGAAAGCAGAATCTCTGGAACAGGCTTATGAGCTGAACCAGAAGCGGACTGCCTGTGTGCTTGGTGGCATGGTGTGGCTGAAAATGGGTAACCGTGTTGTAACCACAGCCATTGATCTTTCCGGGCTTGGTCTGGATACCATCACAGAAACAGAAAGTGAATTTGTGATTGGCTGTATGACCCCATTGCGGGACCTGGAACTTCATCAGGGACTTCATACATATACGAAAGGTGCCATAAGAGAAAGCCTGCGCCATATTGTAGGCGTACAGTTCCGCAACTGCGCCACTGTAGGCGGAAGTATCTGGGGACGCTTCGGCTTTTCTGATGTACTCACCATGCTTCTGGCACTTGATACAGAGGTGGAACTTTTTAAAGGCGGCAGAGTCTGTCTTTCTGATTTTGTGAAAATGCCAAAAGACAGAGATATTCTGGTACGCATTATCATAAAGAAAACTCCGTTGAAGGTTGCCTATTTAAGCCATCGTAATACCAAGACCGATTTCCCGGTACTGGCATGCTGTATCAGGCTGTCTGAGAATGGCGTGAGAGCGGTTTACGGTGCCCGTCCGGCGAAGGCATTTCTTCTGGAAGACGAAGAAGGTCTCCTTGCAGGCATGGAAACCATGTCTTCGGAAGAGAAGAAGACAGCGGTTCAGAAATTTGCAGACTATGCAGCACGGAAGGTTCCTACCTTTGGAAACATGCGAGGCAGCGCAGAGTACAGAACCCTTCTTGTGAAGGTTCTCACAAGAAGAGCATTAGAAGCAGTGGGAGGTATGACAGATGAAAATTAATTTCTGGCTGAATGGAGCCAAAAAGGAAGCGGAAATCAGTCCTGACACCATGCTTCTGGAGTTTCTTCGAAGCCTTGGCTGCTACAGTGTAAAAAGAGGCTGTGAAACTGCAAACTGCGGTCTTTGCACCGTTTTGGTAAATGACAAGCCAATGCTGTCCTGCAGTGTCCTTGCCGCCCGTATTGACGGCAAAAAGGTCACCACCATGGAGGGACTTCAGGCAGAAGCTGAAGAATTTGGAACTTTTCTTGCCAATGAAGGCGCAGAGCAGTGCGGATTCTGTAATCCGGGATTTATCATGAATGTACTTGCGATGACAAAAGAACTGGAAAATCCAACCGAAGAAGAGATTAAGGAATATCTGGCAGGCAATCTTTGCCGCTGCTCCGGTTTTGTTGGACAGACCAGAAGTATCCTGAAATATCTGGAATATAAGAAAAACGGAAATATCCAGGAGAAGGAGGTGCAGGCATGAGCTATGTAAATAAGTCTTTGCAGAAAAAGGATGCCATGGCTCTGGTGACCGGAAAGCCAGTCTACACAGACGACCTGGCACCAAAGGACTGCCTGATCATCAAGATCTTAAGGAGTCCCTATGCCAATGCCTGGGTGGAAGAGATCAAGACGGACACAGCCATGAAGGTAGAAGGAATGGCACTGATCCTTACCTGGAAAGATGTTCCAAAGAGACGTTTCGCCTCTGCCGGACAGACCTATCCGGAGTTCAGTCCTTATGACAGAATGATCCTGGATCAGCATCTTCGTTTCGTAGGGGATGCAGTGGCAATTGTGGCAGGAGAAACAGAAGCAGCTGTAGACCTTGCCATGAAGCGCATTAAAGTGAAATACCGCGTGGAAACACCGGTTCTTGATATGCATATAGCTAAGGATAATCCGGTTCTGGTCCACCCGGAAGAGGACTGGGAATCCAAGTTCCCGGTTGGTGCAGATAACAAGCGGAACCTTGCAGCAAAAGGCCATGAGGAAATGGGAGATATTGACAAGGTTTTGTCAGAATGCAAATATACAGTAGATGAAGTTTATCACACAAAGGCTGATCAGCAGTGTATGATGGAGACCTTCCGCACATATTGTACCAAGGATTATTTCGGCAGGCTGAATGTGGTTTCCTCCACACAGGTACCGTTCCACCTTCGCCGAATCCTTGGAAATGCCCTTGGAATCCCATCCTCCAGGATCCGCGTGATCAAGCCTCGTATTGGCGGCGGCTTTGGAGCCAAGCAGACAGAGGTCTGTGAAATTTATCCGGCAATTGTTACCTGGATGACAGGACGTCCATCCAAAATCGTTTACAGCCGTTATGAATCTTTAATCTGCGCTTCTCCCCGTCATGAGATGGAAGTACACGTAAAAGTTGGTGCAGATGAGAACGGAATCGTAAAAGGAATTAAAGTAGAGGCGCTTTCCAATGCTGGTGCATACGGAGATCACAGTCCTACAACCATCGGACTTACAGGTCATAAGGCAATTGCCCTGTACCGGAATTTGGAAGCCTATGCTTTTGACTATGAGGTTGTTTACACCAACGTGCAGGCATCCGGTGCATATCGTGGATATGGTGCCACACAGGGAATTTATGCAGTGGAATCCGCTGTTAATGAGCTGGCCCATAAGATGAATATGGATCCTGCAAGGATCCGTGAGTTGAATATGCCAATTGAAGGCGAGCCAATGTATGACTATGATGGAAACCTGACTCATACAGCAAGCTGTACGATGGATCGCTGCCTTGCCCGGGCCAAGGAGATGATCGGCTGGGATGAGAAATATCCATGCCGTGATATGGGAAATGGAAAAGTCCGCGGCGTAGGTCTTGCCATGGCGATGCAGGGCTCCTCTATTGCCAATGTAGACGTGGGAGGCGCAACCTTGAAGCTGAATGAGGACGCATCCTATACACTTTCCCTTGGATGTGCAGATATGGGTACGGGCTGTGATACCATTCTTTCCCAGATGGCAGCCGACTGTCTGGAAACAGAATTTGAGAATATTGTTGCATTTGGTGTGGATACGGATGTTTCTCCATATGACTCCGGTTCTTATGCATCTGCCACTACTTACGCTACAGGCAATGCAGTTATTAACGCCTGCAATGAGCTGAAAAAGAGGATTATTCGGCTGGGTGCTGAAATGCTGGGTGTAAGTCCTGAGGAAGCAGACTTTGATGGAAAGAAAGTCTACGCAAGGGAAAAAGAGGTCAGTCTTCAGGAGATTGCTTATAAGGGAACCTGCGGAAATACCCTGGAAATGCAGGTGACTGCCTCCTATTCTTCCCAGATTTCTCCGCCGCCTTATATGGTTGGGGCAGCAGAGGTGGAAGTAGACAAAGAGACAGGAAATATTGACCTGATCGATTATGTGGCAGTTGTAGACTGCGGAACTCCTATTAATCCCAATCTTGCCCGTGTGCAGACTGAGGGAGGAGTTGCCCAGGGAATCGGTATGGCACTTATGGAGAATGTGCAGTATTCCAAAGAAGGTAAGATTCGTGAGAATTCTTTCATGCAGTACAAGATCCCAAGCCGTGAGGATATTGGAAATATCCGGGTTGAGTTTGAGAGCAGCTATGAAAAGAGCGGTCCTTTTGGGGCCAAGTCCATCGGTGAGCTGGTAATCGATACCCCTTGTCCTGCAATTGCAGATGCGGTTTACAATGCTTCCGGTGTCCGGGTAAGAGAGCTGCCGATCACATCGGAGAAGATTGCCATGGGAATTCTGAAAAAAGAACTGGAGAAATAATATATGGGATTTATTTTTAAGGGGATACTGGCAGTGATCTGGCTGCTGGTAGTTCCCTGCCTGGCAGGGGGATTCTATTTCCGCAGAGAAAAAAGAACCTGCGGTGAATATCTTCTGGCCGGTTATACACTGCTGTTTGCCATTACAGAGCTGCTTTCTCTTACCATGATTTTTACCAAACAGCCGCTTCATGTGCTGACCATTACATATGGCGTGGTGGCTGGTGTACTGGCATTTCTGGGTGCCCGGAGTCTTTATAAGAAGAGGCAGAAGGAAACCGGTGAAGGCGCTGGCACATATTGCGGCAGAAGGATAGAAGCGACTGGAATTTCCCCGGAGCTTGTGGTGGCAGGAATTCTGATTCTGTTCCAGCTTGTCGTTGTGGTGCTTTATGCCCATATGGATGAAGATGATGCTTTTTATGTAGGAACAGCCACTACCGCGGTGGAAACCGATTCTCTTTATGCATATAACCCCTACACCGGAGCCGCTTACAATGTATTGCCAAGCCGTTACATTCTTTCTCCGTTTCCTGCATTTCTTGCTGTGACCAGCCGGTTATGCGGAGGACTTCATCCAGCCATTGTGGCACATACTGTTTTTCCGGCGGTATTTGTTTTTCTGGCATATGTGGTGCTTTTTCAGTACAGCCGCATATTCTTCAAGGGAAAGGCTGGAGAACAGGGGATTTTTATGATCCTTTGTGCCGTGATCCTGTGGTTTTGCGGATATTCGGTATACAATTCGGAAATTTTTACAATGGGCAGGATCTGGCAGGGAAAAGCTGTGCTGGCAGGGGTATTTTTACCATTTTTATTTCTGCTCTGTATGGAGATTTTTATGCAGGAAAAACCGGAATATCCATGGAGCCTGGCTTTTCTGGCAAATGGAGCCTGCTGTCTGTTTTCCTCAATGGGAATCATGCTTGCCCCTCTTCTGATGGGAGTATTTGCTCTGCTTAGTCTGGTGAAATTCAGAGACGGAAGAAGATTCTTAAAGAGTGTAGTCTGCTGTCTGCCATCCCTGATACTTGGCGTGGTATACATTCTGGTATTTTAGGAGGTGGAGAGATGAAACGAGCACTTTTGGCTTCACTGGATGCCTGGCAGAAATACTGGGGGAACGGATTTTATGTCTATTTACTGCTGGCTGCATGTTTGTATTTCCTGGTATTCGGAAGAAAAAAAGAACGATCCAGAATTTTATCCGGCTATATTGTAGTTTTTCTTGCTGTGTTTTTCTGTCCGGTGACTGCTTATATTATACAGAAATGTATAGGACGGTCGGTTTACTGGAGAGTATTATGGATTCTTCCGGCAGTGCCGCTTATAGCTTATGCAGGAACCTGCCTGATAAAAAAGGTGGGAGCTTCCAGACCACGGCAGTACATACTTCTGATTTTTATTGCGGCAGTGCTGGCTTTTTGCGGAACTGGCCTGAATAAAGATGGTTTTTACAAAAAGGTTCAGAATGTACAGAAGATTCCTGATGAGGTAGTAAGCATCTGCAATCTGATCAATGAGCAGAAGGAAGAAAATGAAGAGATTTACCTAGCAACGGATGACAAAATAGCTTCCTATGTGAGAGTTTATGATCCGTCTATCAAAATGCCTTACGGAAGAGGCGGTAAAGGAGCCTCTGGAAAAAAAGCTGCAAGATGGCTCCATAAACAGCTTGTGGCAGAAGTACCGGTGATCAAAAAGGTAGTAAAAAATGCAAAAAGACTGAAATGCAATTACCTGGTTTTCCCTGTTCCAAGCAAAAAGAAGCAGCTGTATATGGAAACAAAAGGGTTCTTACTGATCGGTCAGGTAAATGAGTACGGTATTTTCAAATATTGTGAATAAAAGGGTTGCATTTACAGGAAAAAGCTGATACATTTAGTTTGTGAATAAACTGAATATGGGAAGTTATGATAGAGGCGCAGGCTTCATCAGTAATTTCAGCTGCAGAGACTGGTTGTGTGCAGAGTATGGGCATACGCAGATACAGGCTCTGGGTCGTATGGCAGACTGGCTGGAATGAAAGGGGAGACTGCCGAAGGATTTTTTTCTCAGCCAGGAGAGAAGTTCTGGGCTGACGCAGAATATGCGGCAGACTGTCACTGTTGTGGAGCGCTATCTAAGGTATAGATCCTGTGAAGAATAAATGCCATGAATGTGTCCCCATAATGGGAGTGCATTCATGGCTTTTTGCGTTAAAGAAGAGGAGGCTTTTAAGAAAACGCTCTGACCGGTTTGTGACTGGTCATCTGGTATTCAGGAAAAAAGAGGGAGGAAATCGATAATGAAGTACAATTGTAAAAAGTTGTCTGTTCTTTTTGCAGCTGTTATGATGTTTGTCCTGGCATGTCCGGTGACTATTCTGGCAGCGGCAGAAGAGGAGGCCGGCACACCTGCTGTGTACGCTACTTTCTGGTCATTGATACCGCCAGTTGTGGCAATCGTTCTGGCATTGATCACAAAAGAGGTTTACAGTTCCTTGTTTCTTGGAATTTTAGTTGGAGCACTTCTGTACTCTGGCGGTAATTTTGAGGGAACGGTTAACCATATTTTTTCAGGCGGAATGATCAGTGTGTTATCATCCGGCAGTAACGTAGGTATTCTGGTGTTCTTGGTAATTCTTGGAACTATGGTCTGCCTGATGAACCGGGCTGGAGGCTCAGCCGCTTTTGGACGCTGGGCAGGCAAACACATCAAGACAAGAGTTGGGGCAGAGCTGGCAACCATTTTGCTTGGAGTGCTGATTTTTATTGATGATTATTTCAACTGTCTGACGGTAGGCAGTGTTATGAGACCAATCACAGATCAGCACAATGTATCACGCGCGAAGCTGGCATACCTGATCGATGCCACAGCTGCGCCGGTATGTATCATTGCACCAATCTCATCCTGGGCAGCTGCTGTCAGCGGTTTTGTTCCGGGAGAGGATGGAATGTCCGTGTTTGTAAGAGCTATTCCCTATAACTATTATGCACTTCTTACGATTGTAATGATGGTATCCATGGTTTTGATGAAAGAAGAGTTTGGTGCTATGGGTGTGCATGAGTCCAATGCGTTAAAAGGGGATCTGTTTACCACAGCAGCCCGTCCTTATGCTTCTGGCGAAGGTGATGGACCGGTGAATCCAAGAGGAAAGGTTATGGATCTTCTGATCCCTATCATCTCTTTGGTTATCTGCTGTGTAATCGGTATGATCTATACTGGAGGATTTTTCAGCGGTACAGATTTTGTAACTGCTTTTTCCCAGAGTGATGCTTCTGTCGGACTGGTGCTTGGAAGCTTTTTCGGTCTGGTGATTACCATTCTTCTTTATATGGTGCGCAGAGTGCTGTCCTTCCGCGATTGTATGGCATGCATTCCGGAGGGCTTTAAGTCCATGGTACCGGCAATCTTGATCCTCACTTTTGCATGGACCTTAAAGAGTATGACGGACAGTCTGGGAGCTGCTGAGTTTGTTGCGGAAATGGTGAAGTCTTCTGCAGAAGGACTGGTAAATATGCTTCCGGCTATTATATTCCTGGTAGCCTGCTTCCTGGCATTTGCTACTGGTACTTCATGGGGAACCTTCGGTATTCTGATCCCGATTGTTGTTCATGTATTTGAAAACACACCGGGAGACTTGATGATTATTTCCATCTCTGCCTGTATGGCTGGTGCTGTTTGCGGTGACCATTGTTCTCCGATTTCGGATACGACGATTATGGCCTCCGCGGGAGCTCAGTGTGATCATGTAAATCATGTGTCAACCCAGCTGCCTTATGCCATTGTGGCAGCAGTGGTATCCTTTGTAACTTACATTTTCGCCGGCTTTATCCAGAGCCCACTGTGCCTGATCATCGGTGTAGCACTGATGATGGGAGCTATGTGTGTTGTGAAAATGAAGTTTTCAGATCTGAAAACGGAATAAAGAGGTTTTTCTTATTGGAAAAATAAGAAAAGAATGTGGAAGCCGGGATGGATTTTCCTGTGTAATGCCTGCGGCAGTGTGAAAGAATTTACAGTGTCTGCAGAGTATTGGCGGGGAAATTGTCCTGGCTTTTTTGCATGCTTCTATCTTCTCTGTTGGCCGTTTAATATTCGCTCTAGAGCGTGTTTGAAAAAGGCTTTCTGCAAGATGTGCGTCACAATTTGTGGGAGATTTTGTCCGGATGAAGGCGCC
>NZ_JBCOMI010000059.1:0-8634 GCF_040924245.1 Ruminococcus sp. J1101004sp1_RTP21198st1_B9_RTP21198_201120
ATGCGGTGAAAGTCGCATGTCCGGTGTGAAGTGGGGGAAAAGGTGGAGATAATATCAAAACCTTACCTATCACTATAAGCAGAGAAATTGCTGTACACAGCATTGATTGCGTTTATCTGGTACGAGGGGAAAGAGGAAGAAAAAAATCTCAACACCCTTCTGGATCTGCTGAATGAAAGTGAAACCCGTGAAGAGGATGAAACTTACCAGAATCCGGTGGATATGTTGTTTGAAGAGCTGGAGGCAAAAGAACCTCAGCATTTTGCGGTCAGACAATATAAAAAATACAAAATGGCGGCTGGAAAGACAGCGAAAAGTATTTTGATATCCTGTGGAGCCAGACTTGCCCCATTTGATATCGCAGAACTTCGTGAGATCATGTCTTACGATGAAATGGAACTGGATAAGATTGGGGACAGGAAAACAGCCTTGTTCTTGATTATGTCCGATACAGATACAACCTTTAACTTTGTGATTGCGATGCTGCAGTCACAGCTTTTCAATTTGCTTTGTGATAAGGCAGACGATGTATATGGTGGAAGACTTCCGGTGCATGTGCGTGTCATCGCTGATGAGTTTGCCAACATCGGGCAGATTCCTCAGTTTGACAAGCTGATTGCAACTATCCGAAGCAGGGAAATCTCTGCTTCTATTATTTTGCAGTCACAGAGTCAGCTAAAGGCAATGTATAAGGATAGTGCAGATACCATTCTGGGTAACTGTGATACTACACTATTTCTTGGTGGAAAAGAGAAAACTACCTTAAAGGAAATGAGTGAACTTCTGGGTAAGGAAACCATTGATCTGTATAACACTTCGGAAACGAGGAGCAATCAGAAGTCCTTTGGATTGAATTACCAGAAAACAGGCAAACAGCTGATGACAGAAGATGAGATTGCAGTCATGGATGGAGGAAAATGTATCCTGCAGATTCGTGGTGCCAGACCATTTTTCTCAGACAAATATGATATCACGAAACACAAAAATTATCGGTTTCTTGCAGATGAAAATGAGAAAAACCGATACAAAGTAGAAAAAGAGTTAAATCCGCAGTACACACCGAAACCCGAAGAAGAAGTGGAGGTAATTCAGGTGGAGTTGTCGGAGTAACAATGGGAATGAACGAAAAATAATGAGGAAAGGAATAACTGACATTAGGTGCGCCGGCTTTTTAGTCGGTGTTTTTTCATTCCCGTAAACACCTGAAAGAAGTCAGTTTTGGTGAATGTATATGGCATTTTTTAGCAGTGCAATTACAACTTTAAAAACTCTTGTAGTCGCAATCGGCGCAGGTCTTGGCGTGTGGGGTGTCGTAAACCTTCTGGAAGGATATGGAAATGACAATCCCGGTGCTAAGAGCCAGGGCATCAAACACTTAATGTCTTCTATGTGAAAAGATTTTAAAGAGAAAATGCACATCCTACGCAGATAACATGACAATTTCATGCAAAGCGAAAGGAGACACCATGAAAATCGAATACACAAAAGTGGGAGACTATTATTTACCGAATCTTTACTACCCGGAGGAAACCAGACCGATTGGCTTATGGGGAATGCTTCGGAAGGAATATCTGAAAGAACATAAATCTGGAACTTATACATATCTTCTTCTGACCGCCAGGCTGGACAGTTATTTGGCAGATCTGAATGAACAGGCACAGGAACGCTTTGAATTGATCGAAACTCAGATGCGAAGTGCGGAGGGAGTTTCCGAGGAACTGAAGAGACAGAATCCTATGGAATGGCTATGCCACTGTAACAATATCCGCAACCGGGCTGCTGAGATCATCAAGCAGGAACTGATTTATGTATAAGGGGGATTCTAGATATGAGAAGAGAACTGATTGAAAGTTATTATGAAGAATACCAGCGGGAGCTGGAAAGATTTCTTGAATCTGACCCGGAGATGTTCACTCTGGAAGCAGAAATTCATCATTACATAGAAATACTGGAACCGGTCCTCAGAGATGGCGGACAGGAGATGTGGCAGACACTGGACAGGATTATTTCAGCGAAAAATGCAATGGAGGGAATTGTGGCAAAAGAAATGTATATCCGGGGATTTCTGGATTATGAAAGACTGGTGTGTGAAAAAGACAGTAAGATCTGAATAATCAGAACATAGACTATATATAACGAGGCTTTTATTGTATAGACAGTAAGAGCCTCATTTAATATAGTTTTCATAATAAAAAACAGGTGGTAGTACGTATTTGCTTTGTGTTATATAAGAATTGGTCTGGCTGAACAATGGTGAAAATTTACTATGATTTTACTTAAATCTGATTGAAGGATGAAAAAGTGATGATATCATATAGTGGGTTGATAGGGTTACAGAAAATGTATTCACAGAGGCAGAGAAGAAATAATGAAAGTAAAAAATGCAGATGAATTTTATAAAATATTAGAAAGAAAGGCTATATATCCGGTATTTCAGCCGATTGTAAATTTACAGACTGGAGATGTGGCAGGATATGAAGCTCTTAGTCGTATCGACAGGCATGATACGACTCTTATGATTTCAGATTTGTTTGTGATTGCTGAACAGGTAGGCTGTGTTTGGAAATTGGAAAAATTGTGCAGAAATAAAGCATTGAAGGCAGCGGCGAATAAACCAGAACATGCAAAATTATTTCTTAATGTAGATGGTAATATCATTCAGGATAAATCGTTCATACAGGGATTTACAAACCGTAAGGCTGCGAAAGCCGGAGTACCGTCCTGTGACATTGTATTTGAAATAACGGAACGGTCGGATATAGAAAACTATCAGATTCTGCAACAGATTATGAAGCATTATGCAGATCAGGGATATGAAATAGCTTTGGATGATGTTGGAGCTGGATATTCTGGTCTGAACCGTGTAGTAAATACATCGCCAAACTACTTAAAAGTTGATATAGAACTGGTCAGAGATATTCAAAAACATAAGAAAAAGGAAATTATGATGGAATTTCTGTTGCATTACTGTAATGAGACAGGAGCAATTCTGATTGCAGAAGGGATAGAAACAGAAGCAGAGTTGGAGTGTCTGTGTAGATTAGGTGTTCATTACGGACAAGGATATTTTCTTGGAAGACCGGACAGAACGTTCAAAAATGTAAGGAATGAGGCGATGTTGGTATTACGTAGACTGAATAATAAATCGTAATGAAAACTATATGTCAGCAGGTGAAAAATGAATAAGTCAATTATAACATTATAAAGATTTCCATTGATTTTTACACCTATTTTACACAAGCACTCACATAGATTTGATTTCTGTCTTCTATAATTGTATAGGAAAATGTAGATCTTATATAATAACAGGAGAGGAAAGAGAAATGAACGAGAATGTGAAAGTGGTTTTTGGTCTGATCGGTGGCCTTGCCTTGTTCCTTTATGGAATGAACAGCATGAGTGATGCACTTCAGAAAGCCGCAGGAGAACGAATGAAAAAAATCCTTGGATTTCTTACAAGAAATCCAATTATGGGAGCACTTGCCGGAGCACTTGTAACAGCTGTATTGCAGAGCAGTTCAGCGACGACAGTTATGGTTATCGGTTTTGTCAGTGCGGGACTTATGAGTCTTCCGCAGGCAATTTCTGTTATCTTTGGTGCCAACATAGGAACCACTATGACGGCACAGCTGATGGCATTTAAAATCAGCAATTATATTTATCCAATTATCTTTGTTGGATTTATTCTGAACTTTGTTAGCAAAAAAGAAAAGGTTAAAAATATCGGTATGGTAATTTTTTCATTCGGACTTTTATTTGAAGGAATTGAAATCATGGGTGAAGTCATGAAACCTTTGGCGGGAAGTCCGGTCTTTGTTGATCTGATGGGAAAAGTTTCATCCATTCCGGTTCTTGGTGTTGTACTGGGAGCGGTCATGACATTGGTTGTGCAGAGTAGTTCAGCTACGATTGCAGTTCTGCAGAATTTAGCATCACAGGCAGGACCGGACGGAGTAAGCAGTGTAATAGGGCTTACCGGTGCGATTCCGATTCTTCTTGGAGATAATATAGGTACAACGATCACAGCACTTCTTGCATCAATTGGACAATCTAAAAATGCAAAACGTACAGCAATTGCGCATAGTATTTTTAATATCAGTGGAAGCTGCGTTTTTATTTTCCTGGTTCCGTGGTTTGCAAAATTTGTCCAGTTTATTTCACCAAAGGGAAATGAGATTGATGTGATTTCAAGACAGATTGCAAATGCACATACAACGTTTAATATCGTCTGTACACTGGTCTGGCTGCCACTGATTCCGCTGATGGTAAAAATTGTTACAACAATCATCCGTGGAAATGACAAAACAGAGAAAGCAGCTTTTGAACCCAAATATCTGGATATGAAAGTGATTGAACAGCCGGCGGCTGCTATGGTTCTGGTATCTAAGGAACTGAACCGACTTGGAGAACTGGCAGAATCTCTGTTAAGTGATTTAAAAACGGCGATTGTAGCAGATGGAGACTCAAAAACTCATGGTTCGTTTATAGAAAATCTGGAGATTGTACATCAGTTACAGGACAGTGTGACAGAATATATTACCAGATTATTCGCAAGCGGAAACCTTACAGAACAACAGTCTGAGCAGACGGCAGGGTTACTGTATGTAAACAATAGTATTCAGAGGATTGCAGACAGATGTGAAGATATTGACCAGATATGTGAAAAAGTAAATAACAATGGAAAAAGACTGACCAGTGAAGCCTCCTCAGAAATGGAAGACTGCATTGATATTATCCAGCAGCTTTTAAAGAAAGCAATGGAGGCAATCCGTAAGGGTGATGCTGTAGTGGCTGAAACAGTTTTTAAAAATAAGAAAAAAATGCATAAAGCAGAGAAAAAATACAGTAAGGCACATTTAAACCGTGTAAAAAATGAGGTTTGTGATGCGTCTATGACAAGATATTTTTCTGGGATCATGTATAATTTTGACCGTATGGCAGATAATTGTGTCAGCATTGCAGAAGAAGCCTGTGATAATGTGGCTTTTATAAACCTTGATGAAGAGACGGGAAAATCAATGATGGAAAGAGGTGCAGTATAAAATGGTAAAGAAAAAAAACATCCGAAAATCTGCACTTCTGCTGATAATGATAATGCTGGCAACGGGAATAACAGCATGTGGAACCGAGGAAGAGCCATTGCCGGATCTGTCTGCTATGGGAGCTGTCACAGCTGTATCACGAGAAGAAGGGTCAGGAACCAGAGCAGAATTTGAGAATCTTTTGAAACTGCCTGAGAGTGATACAGGAATAGTTGTTGATTCTACAGAGAAAGTTCTGAAAAAGGTGGAAGAAGATAAAAACGCAGTTGGTTATGTCGCATATAGTTCCGCAACAGATACGAATGGAAAAATACTTCAAATCAACGGAGTTCTTCCTTCTGAGAAAACAATAGACAATAACAGTTATCCTCTTTGCAGGGATTATTATCTGGCTTATAATGGAGAACTGACAGATGTGGAACAGGATTTCCTGACTTATGTAAAGAGTAAAGGACAGGATATTGTGAAACAATATTGTATTCAGGCTGACAGTACAACAACATTCCTTTCTGACAAGTCAGAAGGAAAGATTCTGATTGAAGGATCCACTTCAATGGAACCAATGGTAAAAGCACTGGCAGATGACTATCAGAAACAAAATCCAAATGCTGAAATAGAAGTAAAAGCAACAGATTCTTCAAGAGGGATTACGGCGGTGATAAGTGGAGAGTGTGATTTCGCAATGTCATCCAGAGAATTAAAGGATTATGAAGCAGAGCTTCTGGAAACAAAAGTCATTGGAAAAGATGCTATAGCTATTGTGATAAATGAAGAAAATCCACTGGAAAATCTTACAATAAAACAACTTACAGGTCTGTACAATGGAACATATAAAAACTGGGATGATCTTTCCTGAGAAAAACGAATATAATATCTTACAAGCACTGACTATAACGGTCGGTGCTTCTTTTTTGGATTTTTTCAAAATTATCTGACATTCTTCAAATTCCCACGTGTGATTAGTGGAAAAATAATTTTTTCTGCAAAAGTACCGTCCAAATGCCCTCTGAAACTTGCTATTAGTGAGGGAATATTTCATTTATGCGAAAAAAACTTGCAAAAGGGGGTTGGTAAATACCGCTTCCCAGGCTTTATAGGTAGAGGAACAATTATTTTAAAAATTTTACCCCAAAGATGTCCGCTTTTGCCTGTCTCAGTACAGAGTATGTGAAGGGACTAACAAAAGTAAAAGAAAAAATGATAAAAATGCAAAAAAATATCACGAATCTTTTGCATCTTGCGAAGTCATTTGACTCTAGTAATCAGAGGACGTTTTGGAATGTTCCTTCGATGAACCTTGACAACCGATAAGTGCACCCTGGAAGCCTAACAGGAGTTATGCCATGACCTTTCTTTTTCTGAGAGCGAGCGAAATTATAATGACACTCCCGATGATGGGCGGCTGACCGAAGCCTTATGGTCAGTGACCTGCTGATGCAGGCAGAGGCAGTCTGAGACGGCTGCAGGTGACAGGGAAACGCACGCCAGACCGCCGGACGAATGAAACTGATGACAATGTTTACAGGGCAAAATGCCCGGAAAGGAGCAGTTTATGACAGAACTGAAAATGAAAGAAATGCAGTTGATTAACTGGTTTGGATGCCCGAATCTGATTTATACAAGGGAGAGAATCCATCTGGTTGCCATGCTTACAACAGATGAAGAAATGAAAAAGAATCTTTACAGGGTATGCAGATTCCTTGCAAGAGAAGAAATCGCATATCGGTATCCGATCATGTATGAAATGATCCGGAAAATATTTTCACCGGATGATACCAATCCACCGGAAGCATGTGCAATGTTTATGCCGGACGATGAAACAGATGATGAAGAATATGCAATGGCAGCGTAGCTGCGGAAAGGACAGTAACGATTATGAATAAAGTGGTTTTAATGGGAAGACTGACAAAGAATCCGGAGATCAAATATGCCGGAAAAGATAATGATATGGCAGTAGCAAGATATACACTGGCGGTAAACAGAAGATATAAACGTGACGGTGAACAGGAAGCGGATTTTATTTCCTGTGTCACATTCGGAAAGAGTGCAGAGTTTGCACAGAAATATCTTCACAAGGGAATGAGGATTGTGATTGGCGGTCGTATCAGCACTGGCAATTATAAGGACAAGGACGGGAAAACAATTTATACTACAGATGTGATCGTGGAAGAACATGAATTTGCCCAGAACAAGGATAATGGTGTTGGAGCTGATTCATCGGAAACACCGAAAACAGATAAGGACGGATTTATGGAAGCACCGGAAGGTGAGGTTCCATTCGACTAAACCGAAGTAAATGGTTGGAGAGGTTGCCCTTTGTCGGGGCATCCTCTTTTCCATTTTACAGAAGACATCAAAAATTACAGGTATTCAACCTAACGAAATCGTGATATAATCAAAATATGTTCAGATGAAAAATATGGAGGTTGCTTATGGGCGTAAGTTATAACAGATTATGGAAAATGCTCATAGATAAAAATATGAAGCGGATAGAGATGCAGTACCTCACCGGGATCAGTGGAAATATTCTTGCCAGGATGGGAAAAAACCAGTATGTATCAATGGAGACGATTGAGAAGATCTGCAAGAAGCTGGACTGCACCGTTGATGAGATGCTGGAATTTACAGATGATGAGTAACAAGAGCAGACATGTCAAATTATTAAAACTGGAAGAATGCTTCAGAAGTCGAAAAAAGAAATTGAAAAAAGATAACACGCCGGATACGGCATAAATCTCTTAGCAACGCTAAGAGCGCACTTCTATACAGGCAATTCCATCTGCCTGTATCGTGCGACCTGCGGTGCTGTTCCCGATTTCAAGAAATCTCAAACCGGGAAATACAGCGAAATCAGAGATTTCGTACAAGGGGAAGATCCCCTTGCGGCACAGATGCCTATCCCTGATAAAGTTTGTGACTGAATATTTCAGATATAGACATATAAGGGGAAAGAAAGTGTGAAATCAAAATTTGTGGAGAGATTTTATGATTAGAAAAGCAATACTAAAAGATGTTAATTCGATTGAAGATACTTACAATGAGCATTTCCAGTATGAACTGAATCATACAGCCTTTACTGTATTTAAGAAAGGGGTTTATCCAACGAAAGATGATGCAGAACGGGCTATTTATGCTGGTGCTTTGTTTGTATATGAAGAAAACGGAACAATTGTTGGAAGTATCATTATTGATAAAGTTCAACCAATAGAATATGCAACTATTCCTTGGAAAGAAAAATTATCTGAAGATGAGGTAATGGTAATTCACCTTTTAATGGTACGTCCGAGTATGTCTGGTAAAGGAATTGCATCATCACTAATAAAATTCGCTACAGAATTAGCACAAAAAAATAGTTGCAGGGCACTACGTTTGGATACAGGAAGTCAAAATATTCCTGCGCTATCTTTGTATCAAAAAAATGGATTTGAAATAATTGCTAGTGCTTCTAAAAAAGTTGGAGATGTAATTGCACACAAAAACCATCTTTTTCTCGAAAAGATATTGTAGTTCGTAAATTCCAGTTGTGCGCCCAGCTAAGGGTGTGTAGTCAAGCCGGTGGGATTCCGGTTTATCCAAGGTTTAGCCAACCAGA
>NZ_JBCOMI010000060.1:0-8070 GCF_040924245.1 Ruminococcus sp. J1101004sp1_RTP21198st1_B9_RTP21198_201120
TGAGGGCTCTCCCGAACGCATTAGTCGCAGTTAGCGATTAGTTCGCTGGAGCGTTGCGCCGGCGAGTGAGTAATACATATTGTCCAAATGCGCCCCTCCTGAAGAACTTTTCAACACATTCAACACATTAAAGAGGAAAACAGGAAGCCAGATACAGTTGAAGCACCCAGCTGCATCCGATATTTTTTACTTATTTTTCCTTGAAAAAGCAGAATTTGTACAAAATAAATACATAATTCGTACAAAACCAATTCTAAACAATAAAAAGCAATAAAGAATAATAAAAAACAATTGACAACACTACAACACTTTGCTATACTAAAATTACCAAAAAGAGGCGAGCAAAGAGAACATTTTTTATTTATGCAAAGGCGCATGAAACTACATCGTGACTAAGTTGCAAAATAGAAAATGTTTTTTTACTATAAAGCTCCATTTAAACTCTGAACGGCAAAGGCTTACTACCGTACCTGCATAAAGGACGGATAAGAAAGGAGAAAAAACTATGAAAATGATGAAAGCAGCAGTAGCACTTGGAATGGCACTCACCATGACTGTTACAGGTGCATCAGCAGTATTCGCAGAGGGAGAGACACTTAGCGTTGCTACTGATTTCGAGATCAAGACTCTGGTACCGTGGGCTGCATCCGAGGAGAATGCATTCCTGGTACTGAACCAGGCAGAAGAGGGACTGTTCCGTATGGACGAGAACAACCAGCCTCAGCCGGCTCTTTGCGATACTTATGAGGTATCCGATGACAAGCTTACATACACCTTCCACTTAAGAGATGGAATCCAGTGGAGCAATGGTGAGCCTGTAACAGCAGCAGATTTCGTATACGCATGGCTGAAACAGATGAGCGCAGATGCAACAAACGGCTACAGCTTCATTATGACAGACTACATCGTAAATGGTCAGGAGTATAATGAGGGAAGTGTTGAGGCTTCTGAGGTAGGCGTTAAGGCTGTTGACGATCAGACACTGGAAGTTCAGCTGAAGAGCCCGACACCATACTTCCTGAACCTTACTACAATGGATATGTTCTTCCCGGTTAACGAAGCATTCTGTGAAGAGCAGGGCACAAACTTCGCTCTTTCCCCAGACACCATGCTCTACTGCGGACCGTACGTGATCACAGATTATGATCCGGCTGTAGGCGTTACTTTCGCTAAGAACGACAATTACTGGGATAAAGACAACGTAGCAATCGAAGATGCACAGGTTCGTGTAATCAAAGATGCTGCAGCTGCATTAAGCGCATATCAGGCTGGCGAGCTTTCCCAGGTTAAACTTGATTCTGCAAACGTAGTAGCATACAAGGATGATCCGGAATTCTCCCAGGAGATCGACTTCCGTACAAGCTATGTACAGTTCAACCTTACAGATGACGTAATGAGCAATGCAAACATGAGAAAAGCTATTTCTCTTGCTATGAACAGAAGCGCTCTTACAGATAACATTCTTGCTGATGGTTCTGCACCAGGATTTGGTCTTGTAGCAGACGGCATGAGCGGTGATGGAGAGAAGACATTCCGTGAGCTGAACGGAGATGTTTCCCCATATGATCCGGAGCAGGCAAAAGAGTACTATGACAAAGCAGTTGAGGAGCTTGGAAGCGCACCTTCAGAGGTTACTCTTCTTGTAGCTGATGACTCTGTATCCAAATCCGTTGCAACATTTATCCAGAGTGAGCTTGTTACAACACTTGGTCTGAACGTAGTAATCGATACCAAGACTGTACAGGGACGTGGAGAGCTGATGGATGCCAACAACTATCAGTTTGCTGTAACAGCATGGGGTGCTGACTATGATGACGCTATGACATACCTTGATCTGTGGACAAACGGAACTCCATACCGTGGAAACTACAACGATGCAGATTACAATGCACTGATTTCTGATGCTAAGACTCAGACAGACGATGCAGCTCGTCTTGATGACATGCTGAAAGCTGAGAAGAAGCTGGTTGAGGAAGACGCAGTTGTTGCTCCTGTATACCACAGAGGTTCCGCTGTTCTGACAAAATCCAATGTCAAGAACCTGATCAGCCATCCGATCGGTGTTCCGCTTGAGTTCAAGTACGCTTCCTTCGAATAATCTCTTATTCAGGTGATTGTTGGATATAAACTGATAGCGAAACAGATCTCAGAGGTTTGCTTCAAATTCAAGTAATATTCCTTAAGGAATAAGTAACGGACCGTATACAGCAGTGGCTTACACAGCCGGTATACGGTCTGTTTTTCACAGAAAGAAAAGGAGTACTGTTCACTACGTGCACAGTAACAGAAAAGGTGATGTCATGCTGAAATATGTATTAAAGCGATTAGGGTACATTTTGGTTACCTTGTGGGTAATTGTAACCTGTACCTTTTTCATGATGAAAAATCTTCCAGGTACACCTTTTGATGCTGAGCGTTTTAGTATTATGACACCTCAGCAGCAGGAACGTGTGCTGGAAATGTATGGATTAAATGATTCTCTTCCAATGCAGTATGTGAAATATATTAAGAACATGCTGAAAGGAGACCTGGGTACTTCCTTTACTTATGTAAACCAGGACGTTTCCAAGGTTATCACAGGTCGTCTTGGACCCTCTGCTCTGATTGGTATCCAGGCAGTACTGATCGGACTTGCAATCGGATTAATTTTAGGAATCCTGGCTGCCTGGAAGCACAATAGCGGAATTGATTACTTTACTATGATATTGGCAGTGCTTGGAGTTTCGGTGCCGAACTTTGTCGCCGCAGCCCTTCTTCAGTATTACATAGGTCTGAAATGGGGCGCTCTCCCGGTTGGATTCTGGACTGGCTGGAATTGTTCCGTATTGCCGTCCATTGCGCTTTCGTTCAGTGCAACAGCTATGGTTGCCCGTTTTATGCGTACCGAAATGCTGGATGTACTGGATCAGGATTACATCGTAACTGCAAGAGCCAAGGGGCTGAGCCAGATGAAAGTCCTTATGCGTCATGCAGTCCGCAACTCCATCCTTCCGGTTGTAACCATTTTAGGACCAATCGTAGTAAACCTTATGACAGGATCTCTTGCTGTAGAGAACATCTTCAGTATTCCTGGTATCGGAAGCCTTTTCGTAGACTGTATCAAGGCCAATGACTATCCGGTGATCATGGGTATTACTATTTTCTATGCCGCATTCTATATGCTGATTGTACTGCTTGTTGACCTGGCTTATTCTCTTATTGATCCGAGAATTCGTCTTGCCAAAGGAAAGGAGAGCTGATCGTGGACAAATCAAAAATTGACCGCAGCATGTATCAGAAAGCGAAAGTAGAAGCCTCTGAAAAAGAGCACATCGCAGCTCCTGCTTCCACTATGCTGGCTGACGCATGGATCCGTCTGAAAAAAAACAAGGCAGCAGTTGTAGCATTATTTATTTTGATCGGAATTATCCTGCTTGCCATTTTTGCACCGATCTTCAGTAAATATTCATTTAGAGACACTGATTATAACAATGTATATGGACTTCCAAGCGCAGCACACATTTTTGGTGCTGACCAGTTTGGACGTGACCTGTGGGTACGTACCTGGATGGGAACCAGAATTTCCCTTATGATTGCACTGGTAGCTGCAATCCTGGATCTGGTTGTAGGTGTTCTTTACGGTGCTGTTTCCGCTCTTTTCGGGGGAAAGGTAGACGCTGTTATGCAGCGTATTATTGAGGTACTGGTTGGAATCCCAAGCCTTATCATTGTAATCCTTTTCCTGATGGCATTCCCGGCTGGTGTAGGAACTATTATCGCTGCACTTTCCATTACCGGATGGGTAAATATGGCCAGACTGGTTCGTGCCGAGATCCTGAAACTGAAGAATCAGGAATTCGTACTTGCTTCTCAGGTTCTTGGAACCAGCAAATTCAACATTATTATGAAGGATCTGATCCCGAACACAGTCAGCGTTATCGTAATCAACGTGATGTTCACAATCCCAAGCGCTATCTTTACCGAGGCATTCTTAAGCTTCATTGGTATTGGTCTGGCAGAGCCGCAGGCTTCCCTTGGTGTATTGATCAACGGTGGTTATCAGGTACTGCGAATGTATCCACATGTACTGATTTTCCCGGCAATTGTTATCGTACTGATTATGGTATGCTTCAGTATTCTGGGCGACGGACTTCGTGATGCCCTTGATCCGCAGATGAGAAAGTAGGTACAGCTATGGGAAAAATATTAGAAGTTAAGAATCTTACAGTCCACATCAAGACGCACAAGGGCGTTGTCCAGGCTGTGCGCGGCGTGGATTTTTACCTGAATGAGCAGGAGACACTTGCGGTAGTAGGAGAGTCCGGTTCCGGAAAATCCATTACCATGAAAGGTGTTATGGGAATCCTCCCAAAGAATGGAAAAGTAGTAGAAGGAAGCGTAATGTTTCAGGGAAATGATCTGACCAAATATTCAGAACGTCAGATGCAGCAGGTGCGCGGAAGCGAGATTGCCATGATCTTCCAGGATCCTATGACTTCCCTGAATCCAACTATGAAGGTTGGAAAACAGATCGAGGAAATGCTGAAAGAGCACCGCAAGGAGATGAGTAAAGCCGACCGTAAGGCAAGAGCCATTGAGCTTCTTTCCCTGGTTGGAATCTCCAATCCGGAGGCACGTTACGACCAGTATCCACACCAGCTGTCCGGTGGTATGAGACAGCGAGTTGTCATCGCCATTGCACTGGCATGTGATCCCAAGGTGCTGATCGCAGATGAGCCGACCACAGCCCTTGATGTAACGATCCAGGCACAGATCCTGGATCTGATGCGCGATCTTCAGAAAAAGATCAAAACATCCATTATCATCATTACCCATAACCTTGGTGTTGTGGCAAATATTGCAGACCGTGTTGCTGTTATGTATGGCGGAAAATTAGTTGAGACAGGAGATGTGGAAGATATTTTCCACAACCCATGTCACGAATATACAAAAGGCCTTCTTCGTTCTATTCCAAAAGCACACGAAAAAGGCGGTGAGCTTCAGGCAATTCCAGGAACTCCTCCGGATCTTATGGAGCCTCCGGTTGGATGTCCTTTTGCGGCAAGATGTAAGGAGACAATGATCGTCTGCCAGAAATACATGCCGGATTATACCGATTGCGGCAAGAATCACAAGTCAGCATGCTGGATGCTTGACGAGATGGCACAGGAGGTAAACTCTGATGAAAAATGATGAAAAGCAGGTACTTCTTGATGTCAAGAACCTGAAGAAATACTTTAATGTTGGAAATAAAAAGATCCTGAAAGCAGTTGATGACATTTCCCTTCAGATTTATAAAGGAGAGACTCTTGGTCTGGTTGGAGAGTCTGGATGTGGTAAATCTACCTTTGGAAGAACTGTTATCCATCTGTATGATCCTACAGATGGTACGGTAACTTTCGATGGAACGAAAATTGACAAGAATCTGGATACAAAGCAGAGACATGAGCTTTGCAGAAGAATGCAGATGATTTTCCAGGATCCATATGCATCCCTGAACCCGCGAAGAAAAATTCTGGATATTGTAGCAGAGGGAATTGATGCTCACGGTCTTGCTGCCAATAAAAAAGAACGTGATGCCAAGGTAATTGAGCTTCTGGAAACCGTTGGTCTTCAGGCAGAGCATGCAGATCGTTTCCCTCATGAGTTTTCCGGTGGACAGCGCCAGCGTGTTGGTATTGCACGTGCACTTGCAGTAAATCCGGATTTTATTGTATGCGATGAGCCAATTTCTGCTCTGGATGTTTCCATCCAGGCACAGGTTATCAACCTTCTGGAGCAGCTTCAGAGAGAGCGTGGGCTGACTTACCTGTTTATTGCACACGACCTTTCCATGGTGAAACATATCAGTGACCGTATTGGTGTTATGTACTTGGGATCTCTTGTTGAGCTTGCTGACAGTGAGGAGCTTTTCGAGAACCCAATGCATCCTTATACCAAGGCTCTTCTTTCTGCAATCCCGATCCCGGATCCGGATATTGAGAAGAACCGTCAGAGAATCATGCTGGAGGGTACACTTCCGAACCCCATTGATCTTGGCGAGGAGTGTAAGTTCTGCAGTCGTTGTCCTGTTTGCAAGGATAGCTGCCATAAGAGCCAGCCGAAGCTTGTTGAGGTAAAACCGGGACATTTTGTTGCCTGCAGTCAATGCGCAGAGTAATATTTGACAGACAGATTGGGTATCTATTCAGAAGATATGGAAAGCTAAAAGACTGGCTGTAATATGAAATGTATAGTGCTATATAAGTTATGTTAACTGTTAAAATAGCAAGAGATAGACTTAGGAAAAATCAGACAGCAGAAAACAGGAGGAAGAAGGATGTTTATTGAGGAACGGCAGATAGCCATCGAGAAAGTCCTTCGGGAAGAGGGAAAAGTCCGGACCAGGGAACTGAGCGAAATGTTCCAGGTTACAGAGGACTGCATCCGTAAAGATCTGAAAACTCTTGAGAATGCCGGTAAATTAAAAAGAACTTACGGTGGTGCGATTCTTTCCCAGGATTACCCGCTGGAAAGAGATGTTATCGACAGAAG
This sequence comes from Ruminococcus sp. J1101004sp1_RTP21198st1_B9_RTP21198_201120, assembly GCF_040924245.1. Taxonomy (NCBI): domain Bacteria; kingdom Bacillati; phylum Bacillota; class Clostridia; order Eubacteriales; family Oscillospiraceae; genus Ruminococcus; species Ruminococcus sp. J1101004sp1_RTP21198st1_B9_RTP21198_201120. Next base: position 6,514 of record NZ_JBCOMI010000060.1, read on the forward strand.
AAATTATCATGTGGACAAGAAGATGGTGATCGCGGTCAAGGCTATGACGTTGATCAAAGAGCGGGAAGCGATTTTTCTTGATATATCCACAACCAATATTGAGCTTGCCAAGCTTCTTGCGAAATCGAAAATGCAGCTTACCGTAGTGAGCAACATGATCGATATTTTACAGCTGCTTGCGCAAAATCCCAAGATCACAGCCATTGGAACCGGTGGAATCATGTATCCTACAGTAAATGGATTCCTTGGTTCTGCAGCAATCCAGGTGATCCGGCAGTACAGCTTTGACCGGGCATTTATGGGAAGCTGCGGAATTGATATGATGGATCACACCGTCACGACTCTTGGAGTGGAGGACGGATTGACCAAGAAGGCTGCAATTGAAAGCAGCCGTCATAAATATGCCGTGATGGAGCGGGAGAAATTTTATTTTAATGAATCTTATAAATTTACACAGCTTGATGAACTGGACGGAATCATCACAGATGAATTCCCAGATCAGTCGGTGCAGGATATGCTGGATTCCCTTGGTGTAACGCTCTATTAAGAAACGGCAGCTCGGGAATGCAGCAACAAAGTGACAAGACCGGCGGGCATGGGAATAATTTGTGAAATTATCAGAATGCAAAGTATTGTGATAGCTGCAATGTGATAGTATCAGGCTGGGTGAAAGGAAAAAGAGGATATGAGCAAATTTACTTTGGAGGTTTGTGCAGATTCTGTGGAATCTGTACTTGCCGCTGAGAAAGGCGGAGCAGATCGGATCGAGCTTTGCGGAAATGTGGTGATTGGAGGAACAACTCCATCAGAGAGTCTTTTTCGCGAGATCCGCAGGCACAGTGATATTAAGATCCATGCGCTGATCCGTCCAAGATTTGGCGATTTTTGTTATACAGAATATGAATTTGATATTATTCGTTCAGAAGTGAGAAGATTCCGGGAGCTGGGCGCCCAGGGTGTCGTGATCGGCATGTTAAAGCCGGACGGATCTCTGGATGTGGAGCATCTGGCACTGCTTATGGAGGAAGCGAAGGGGATGTCTGTAACTTTGCACAGGGCTTTTGACGTGTGCAGGGATCCAATGGAGGCACTGGAGCAGGCCATTTCTCTTGGTTTTAACACCATTCTTACATCTGGACAGAAGAATAACTGTGTGGATGGTTCGCCGCTGCTTGCAGAGCTGGTGGAGAAGAGTTCCGGTCGTATTCACATTATGGCTGGTGCAGGAGTGAATGCAGACGTGATTGCTCCAATCTATGAGAAAACCGGAATCACAGATTATCATATGACGGGCAAGGTTTTGCTGGACAGTGAGATGAAGTACCGCAAAGAGGGCGTGAGTATGGGACTGCCTTCTTTGAGTGAGTATGAGATTTTCCGCACCAGTGAGGCTGAGGTGAAAAAGGCCCGGGAAGTTTTAGCAAGGCTTTAGAGCCTTAGGCGCTCTTTCACAAAATGGGATTGTTTTCGTGAAAGGGCGTTTTGCTATTTAGTTGATTAAAAGTTCTTCAATGCGGACGCATTTGGACAATGTGTATTACTCACTCGCCGGCGCAA
>NZ_JBCOMI010000061.1:0-7836 GCF_040924245.1 Ruminococcus sp. J1101004sp1_RTP21198st1_B9_RTP21198_201120
AAGGCTTTCTGCAAGATGTGCGTCACAATTTGTGGGAGATTTTGTCCGGATGAGGGCGCCGTAGCGGGCTACGGCAATCGAATTCGGGCGAAATATACCGCAAAGTGAGGCGTGCAGATTGTGAGAATGATTTTTCAAACATGCTCTGGAGCAGTCAGCAGTTACACAATTTATCACATTCACAGCGATGCATGTTACCAGATTCACACTGCGACTTTCTTTTTTTCCAGAAATGATATTTCCTAAAACACCACTGTGCCTGCTCTGTTAACTGCCATTTTCACTTTATTCCGTTAATTTTCCCAGTCCCAGACATTGGAAGCTTCCACATGTGTACGCGGCTTCTTGATCACCAGCTCCGGACTCTTTGCACTTACCTTGGAGTTTGCAGGTATCGATTCTGTGATAAATGTGTTTCCGCCGATGATCGTATTCTCCCCAATCACAGTTTCTCCACCAAGTACAGAAGAATTGGAATAAATGGTCACATTATCTTCAATAGTAGGATGACGCTTCACACCAGAAAGCTGCTGTCCTTTTCTTGTAGAAAGAGCGCCAAGGGTAACTCCCTGATACAGCTTCACATTATTTCCAATAGTAGTCGTTTCACCGATTACTACGCCAGTTCCATGGTCAATAAAGAAATATTCCCCAATCGTAGCACCTGGGTTAATATCTATTCCTGTGTGGTCATGAGCATACTCTGTCATAATCCTTGGGATAAACGGAACCTCCTCCAGATAAAGGATGTGTGCCAGACGATACACATAAATTGCCAGAAATCCCGGATAGGAGAAAATAATCTCCTCTTTACTCTTCGCAGCCGGGTCACCATCAAAGCCAGCCTGCACATCTTTCAGCAACATCTCCTGCACTTCCGGAAGCTGCTCAAAAAATCTGGAGGTTACCTGTGCTGCCTTGCCACATGCACTGGGCATATCCTCGCCAATATACAGAAAAGCCGTCTCGATCTGTGCCTGCATACGGTCAAACAGGTCATTGAGCAGATATCCGGTATAATGTTCCGGAAAAACGGCTGCTCCCGAATCAATATCGAAATATCCTGGAAAAATAACTGATCTCATTTCTTTCACAATATTAATAATCGCTGCACGGACTGGAAGATGTCTTCCGCTCTTTGTCAGAAACAGCTCTTCCTTACGGTAATTGGCAGTCAGACGCTCTACTGCATTCTCTATGGATGTCTTTTTGTCACTCATAACTGGTCTCCTCGTATTTTGCTTTCCTTTCATATTATTACACTATTCTTTTTACGTCAATAAAAAAAAGATTGACCTTTATCCAATCCCCCGATATAATGGAGAATGTCATGGAGATGTACCCAAGTGGCTGAAGGGTCCGCACTCGAAATGCGGTAGGCCGGGCAACTGGTGCGAGGGTTCAAATCCCTCCATCTCCGTTTTATAGTTGATTTCGTGCAATTTTTATTAATTTTGCCTTGACAACTGTTCCTTTTGTATGTATAATTGCAACAGAAACAAAACATAGGGGATTGGTCAAATGGTATGATAGGGGTCTCCAAAACCTTTGGTGGGAGTTCGATTCTCTCATCCCCTGCTCTTAAGCGTCAGAAATCTTGTAATTCAAGGTTTCCGGCGTTTTTTTTATCGCAGCATCAGAGCTTGTTTAAAAAAGGTTCTGAAGCATATCTGAAATAAAGACTTTCTTCTACTATCCGTTTTCTGCAGACTTCGCAATACAAAATAAGGAATATGAAACAGCACACCATTCCATGCTGTCTCATATTCCTTTATTATTCATTCAGAACCACCTTATTTTATTTCTTCAGCAACATCACATGCTCTGGTGGAAAATACAGATACTTTGGGATATTGTCCTTTGCAGTTTCCTGGAAATTCTTTTTCTGGCACATCCACCACAAAGTGCCGCTTTCTGCAGCCCCTTTATTACGAAACAGATACTGATGCTCAAAAGTATTTTCAATATACTCCTCAACCTGCACTTCCATGGTATTCTCACCAGCCTCATCTGCCGGCCTCATCCAATGTCCCCGGATTCCAACATGGGTAATATCCTCTGTCACTTCCTGTTCTGAACGAAGCATAAGCTCCCAATCCAATGCATAAACTTCATGGCTGCCCATCTTCTGCACCGCAGAAAAATTTTTACATCCAGTCAGCCTTGCAGCCTCCAGATACTGAGGATTCTCGAAAATATCCCTGGTCTCACCAGTAAGAATATCTTTTCCATTATTCAACAGGTTCAGCTGACTGCAGAACTTATATGCCTCATCCCTGCTGTGAGTTACCATGAGCATATCGCCTTTGTAATCTTTCAAAAAATTCTGCATATCACGCTGCAAAATGTCCTTCAGATACCCATCCAGCGCAGAAAAAGGTTCATCCAGAAGAATCACCTCCGGCTCTCCGATCATCATACGCGCGAGAGCCACCCGCTGCTGCTGACCGCCAGAAAGCTGCGACGGAAAATGCTTCTCCAATCCCTCCAGATGATACCTCTTTATGTAATCTGCAACCTTCTGTGAAAGCTCACTTTTTCCCCCTCGATACCCGCAGGCAATATTCTTTTCTACGGTCATAGTTGGGAAAAGGGCATAATTCTGAAACAGGTATCCAACTCTTCTCTCCTGAGGCTTTAAATTAATTTTTGCCTCAGAATCAAAAACAGTCTTCCCGTTAATAATGATCCTTCCGGAATCCGGAGTCTCAATTCCGGCAATACTGCGAAGAGTCATACTCTTTCCGCTTCCGGAAGCGCCCAGGATCCCTATAGTTCCAGCCTGCCCCTTCAGCTTTACATCCAGGGAAAAACCTTTAAAATTTTTCTGAATATCAAGTTCAATCGCCATTATATCCACCTTCTGGTCTGCATTCCTCTTCCGGAAACAATATTAATTGCCGCAACCACCAGAAATGAGATCAATATGATCACTACGACCCAGAAACCTGCCATATCATAATTTCCAGCTGCAGTCTCCGATGCAATTGCAACAGAAACCGTTCTTGTCTTTCCAAGGATATTGCCGGCAAGCATGGAGGTTGCTCCATATTCCCCAATGGCACGGGCAAAAGCCAGTACAGTACCGGAAGCAATTCCAGGTCCTGCTGCAGGCATAATCACCTTCCAGAATATCCGGCTTTCACTCATTCCCAAAGTTCTTCCTGCATAGATCAGATTCACATCCACCTGCTCAAAGGCCGCCCTGGCATTTCGATACATCAGTGGAAATGCGATCACAGAAGCTGCGATCACACATCCGGTCCATGTCTGAACTACTTTAATATCAAAATTGTCCAGCAGAAAACTTCCAAAAGGCCTTTTCAGGCTAAAAAGCAAAAGCAGGCAGAATCCAGCTACTGTAGGAGGCAGAACAAGAGGCATTGTCAGAATCCCATCCAGCACTGCCCTTGCTCCCGGTTTCAGTTTCATGATCTTCCTTGCACAGAATACACCCAGAAAAAAAGCAAATATAGTTGCTGCCACACCGGTTTTCAAAGAAATCCACAAAGGACTCCAGTTTATTTCACTGAGAAATTCTACCATATTATTATCCTTTATTCTGCAGTGTCTTCAGATGCTTCCTCTGTCGGCTCTGCGGTCTCTTCAGCGGCTGCCGTGTCATCCGTTTTCTCGTCATTTACATAAGCTGCAAATCCATATTTCTCAAATACTTCAAGAGCTTCATCAGACTGAAGGTACTCAAGAAATGCTTCTGCTGCTGCTTTATCATCATCACTTGCTTCTTTATCTTCTACCATTCCGGCAGGGTAAAGTACAGGTGTTTTAAGGCTTCCCTCCGGTGCCTCTGCAATAATCTCAACAGAATCTGCCACAGAAGCCGCATCCGTAGCATATACGATACCAACCTCATTGCTGCCCTCACTTACAGATGCAAGTACATCTGTAACATTCTTACCCTCGTTGATCTCCATCTTGTTTACTTCATCTGTAATTCCAAGATTATCAAAAATCTCGCGGGAATACTGTCCAACCGGAACGTCCTCTCCGGCAAGGGCAAGGTTTGCAGCATCTGGAATGTTCTCAAATCCGGTTACCTTGGTCTCTCCCCCCTTTGGTTTAATGAGAACAACTTTATTCTCAAGAAGATTCACTACAGAATCCTTGTCAGCAATCCCCTCGTCAACCAGTGCATCCATCTGCTTCCTAGCTGCTGAGAAGAAAATGTCGCAGCGGGCGCCTTCCTCAATCTGAGTCTGCAAAGTTCCTGAACTGTCTGCATTGTAAAGAATCTCAACATCCGGATAAGTTTCATTAAAATTCTTCTGAATCTCTTCCATGGCGTTATTCAGGCTGGCTGCAATAAATGCGTAAACCTCACCTTTCAGTTCCGGTGTCTCTGCTTCAGCAGATACGAAAGTAGTTCCAAACATCATAGTTCCCATAACACCAGCCATAAGTGCTGCAAAAACTCTTTTTTTCATTTCACGCCTTCCATTCTTGTTGTATTTTGTTGTGTTTTGTTATGTTTTATTCAGTTTCATCCATTATACTTAATTTCATTTGCTATGTCAATTTGAACCTGCATTGTTTGTACAATTTTTATTAGTTCACACAAATTTTTTTTACTTTTCATTTTTTCTCCAACGAAACACTCCTTGTTATTTTCTTTCCAACATGCTATGATATTTAAATACTACCAATAATAAATACAAAAGGCAGCTGCTTCTCAGCTATGGAACACGTTCATACTCCTGTCTAATCTCCTACTTGCTCATATGTTCCGATCTGTCTGATATCCATCCATTCAGCATATAGACATAATGAATACACAGCTGTCTTTCAGGAGTTTTGTAGTAAATAATGAAAAGAGGATTTAACTATGAAATTAAGTGCACGCAACCAGTTAAAGGGAAAAGTTATCAATATCAATAAGGGAGCCGTTAACTCCATCGTCACAATTGATATCGGAGGCGGCAACATTATCACAGCTACTATTTCCTGTGCAGCTGTAGAAGAACTTGGACTTGAAGTTGGCTCTGACGCTTACGCAGTCATTAAGGCAACCAACGTTATGGTGGGAATTGATGAATAAACTTTATACTGCTCAGGAAATTGCAGACAAGCTCCAAATTAAGAAGACCACGGTTTATGAATTGATCAAACGTGGAGAATTATATTCTTCTAAAGTAGGAAAACAGCTTCGCATCAGCGAGCAGCAGCTGAAACAATACCTGGAGCGTTCCGGTTCCGGCAATAACATGCCAGATCAGAAAGCCGTTTCTTCCAGTACCCCTAACGGAAATCTGCAGATTCCGGAACTTCCTCCAGAAAGTTCCCTTTTGAAGAGGGATTATCTTCTCCACTCCAGCGGACTGATCCTTTGCGGACAGTTTTCCCCGGCTCTCGAACTTCTGATCAGCCAGATGTCCATTCACCCTCAGGGGATCCCAGTCCTTCAATCCTTTATGAACAGCTACAACAGCCTGTATTCTCTTTATTTCAAAAAGGCTCACATAGCATGTGCAAGTCTGGATCTGGAACATATCCGCAGCCTTGTCCCAGGTGTACAGCTTTCTCTTTTATGCCTTTATGAGTATTCCATAGGGCTTTATGTTCCTTCTGGAAACCCTTTGAAGCTTTCAGGTCTGATGGATTTCGCCCGTAAAGACATAAAGATTGCCAATCGGGAAAAAGGAAGTACACCACGGATTTACCTGGACCAGTTTCTTTTCTCAGAAAAAATTTCGCCAGCCAGCATATCTGGTTACCATACTGAACTGGTATCTGATATTTCCACTGCCGCAGCTATTGCTACGCACAAGGCAGATTCAGCTCTTGGAGAAGAATACGCAGCACACCAGTCCGGACTTCTGGATTTTATTCCGCTTCAGACACTTCCTATGTATCTGGTCATGGAAACGGAAGCCCTTTCCCAGCCTGGATTCTCTGCTCTTCTTGAAATTGTACGGTCTGAAGATTTCCGAACGATTCTTCAGGGACAGACCGGATATAATGTGACACGGACAGGGGAACTGCTTTCTCTTTAAAATACCCATGGATAATAAAAATGCTTTTAATTTATTTACGCAGCTTCTGAACTGCTGTTTGAATAAATTAAAAGCATTTTTTCTTAGAACGCATTTGAAAAAGCCTTTTTCAAACACGCTCCTGATAAGTCATTCGGTTAACAAAAAACTCTATTTGAAAAATAATTATCAGGCATTCCACGCCTATTTTCCGGAAACAATATTCTGCATCCATACACCTTTCTTAACCAGCACAAACCCCACAATACACTTCAAAATATCTCCCACCTGTACCATGGCAAAAACAGCCAACACGTGTAAACCTGTGAAGCGACTGAGGCAATACGCAATTGGTACACTAACACACCACACAAATACACTGTCAAATAAAAATGTAATGATCGTTTTTCCACCGGAACGCAAGGTAAAATATGAAGCATGCAGGAATGCGTTCTGCGGCATAAAAATTGCCATGATCATAATAAAGTATTTCGCCAGTTCCTGCGCATCCAGATTGGTGTTATACAGCTTTGGGAAAAATGGTGCGACAATCAGCATGACTAATGCCACTCCAGTGCAGCACATAACAGAAAATGCAATCATCTTATTATCTGTATCTCTGGCCTTCTTCATATTTCCCGCGCCTAACAGCTGTCCCACTACAATGGCAACAGAGTCTCCCAAAGCGATGAATACAACATTAAAAACATTATTAATGGTATTTGCAATATTCTGTGCAGCTACTACGTTTAATCCCCGAATAGAATAGCACTGGGTAAGAATTGCCATTCCGGCTGCCCAGAGAGTCTCATTAAGCAGCAGCGGAGTTCCTTTGATCAAAATCTTCTTTGTTAAATTAGCTGGTACCTTCAGAGTACTGTAAAGACCTTTGGCAAAAGGCATTTTTTCTGTGTGAGTGTGTGACCAGATAATTATAATTGCAGCCTCCACATAGCGGGAAAGAACAGTCGCAATAGCGGCTCCTTGTACTCCCAGCTCTGGAAAGCCAAATTTACCATAAATAAGAAGATAGTTGAATACAAGATTCACAAGTACTGCAGTAACTCCCGCCTTCATAGGCTGAACAGTCTCTCCGCATTCGCGAAGGGTACTGGAGTATGCCTGACTGATCATAAATGGCGGCAATCCAATAAACATGATCCACAGATACTGCATTCCATATCTGCTCGTAGCCTCCAGTGCTGCTGCACTTCCTTCGCCTTTCAGATACATGCCGATCAGGTTTTCTCCTGAGCACATTAAAATCAATATTGTTATAATTGTGAGCGCAATTACCAGCCATAATTTGTAGCGAAATGTCTGGCGTACCCCTTCATGATCCTTCTGACCCGCATACTGAGCTGTAAAAATTCCAGCACCGGACACGCCTCCAAACAGACAAAGATTGTATACAAAAAGGAGCTGATTTACAATGGCTGCCCCTGACATCTGCTCTGTGCCAATCCTTCCGATCATAATATTGTCCAGAAGACTGACAAAATTAGTGATACCATTCTGTATCATAATGGGTATTGCAATTGCAAGTACCATTTTGTAAAAGGCCTTATCTCCCAGAAATTTCTTCCGGAATCCAGGCTTAGTTACTGTGTTTTCCATTTATCGATTTCCCCCTTCATTTCCAAACTGTAAAACAGAATATTTGTTCTGTGATTACAGCGTGGTAGATACTAAGTTACTACATATTTTCAAATAATGCAATAGGTAAATGTAAACAAATGAGAAAATTTTGCAATAGAAACATACACACAAAAAAAACGATAACCAACCGGCTACCGTTTCCGTTCTGTACCTTCAAAACTACATACATGTTACATCCTAATGGAAT
>NZ_JBCOMI010000062.1:0-5479 GCF_040924245.1 Ruminococcus sp. J1101004sp1_RTP21198st1_B9_RTP21198_201120
GTTAATGAGTTACAGAAATGGAGTTGCTATTATTGCAACCCATTCTCCTGTTATTGTGCAGGAAGTGCCTAGAAGATGCGTATGGAAAATTAGGGGACATGGGAAGTATCGAAAATTTGAACATCCAGAAATTGAAACTTTTGGAGAAAATCTGGGGGAAATAACTACAGAGATTTTTGGCTATGATGTTGGAAGCACTGGATTTCATACAATTCTAAAGAATGTTGCTGATAGGAAAAACTCATATGAAAAAGCTCTCAACGAGTTTCAAGGAGAACTTGGAAAAGAAGCCAAATCAATACTTCGAGCGTATATGTATGATAAGGAAAACACTTAATGAAAAAGTTAGAAAAGCCACAGTTTGATATGGAAACGATTATAGATAATTGTTTGGTTCATATGCAAAATCCTCGAAAAAAGAGAATCACATTAGTTAAGGAAAAAATAAAGAAAAAAACAGAAGAATATGATGAATTAGCTCAGCATGGACAATTGCATATAATACCTGAGCATGACACAATTGACAATATTGCAACTAAAGAAGATATGGAAGCTCTATATACGCAAAGATTTGTTCCGAAAAATCAACCGAATAGAGCATTTTATGATAAAATCTTAGCTTTGGCACCCTATGGAAAATGTCCTTATTGTCAACAAAATTTAGTAAAAACAGTGGATCATTTTTTGCCAAAATCAAAGTATGTTGCTTACACTGTTACACCTTATAATCTTATTCCAGCTTGTTCAGATTGTAATACTGGAAAGTTAGATTCAACATTTCATAATCGTGTAGAAGAGCCATTTCATCCATATTATGATAATTTTGATGACTGTGTGTGGCTGAAGGCAAAACTTATAGAAATGGAACCGGTTTCATTTCAATTTTATGCAGATCCACCAATTGATATATCTGAAGAGAAAAGACAGCGAATATGTCATTCGTTTTCTGAACAAGGATTTTGCTTGAATAATATATATAAATTGCATGCAGCAGAAGAGTATTGCAGTCGGGAAACAAGATTAAAAGAATGTTTTCAAAAAGGAAAAAAGGAACTAGCTGTTGATGTTTTACAAGATTTGATTAAAGATGAAAAATCCATTTCACTTAATTCATGGAAAACTGCGTTATATCAATCAATTATTGATAGCGAGTGGTACTGGAATGAATATTTGCCAGAAATATGTAAAGGAAAGGACTAATTTCAGCTATTTGTAAGGGAAGAAATAAAATTCAGATGAGGAAAGATAAAATGGAAAATTTTGAGATACTGCCAACAGAGGAAAATTTAATAAAAACATTGGAAGCGGATCTGCTGGGGCGAAATCAGCAATTATCATATTTTTATAATCTGCTGCTTGCGCAGAAGGGAGCAAGTACTATTGCGGTAGATGGAAAATGGGGAAGCGGAAAAACATTTTTTATAAAACAATCTACGATGGTGATTAATGCAAAAAACCCTGTAAGTATAATTGAAAAAGAAAAAAGAGAGAAGATACTATCAAAATTATTCTTGACTGAAAGTGATAATTATGATGATTGTAATCTTGCTATATATTATGATGCATGGGAAAATGATAATGATACAGATCCTATTGTGTCACTTGTATATGAAATCGCGAAGCAGTTGGGGATGACCTATACATTTGATCCTGATACAGATTTTTTTAAATTGGGCGGTGCAGTTTTAGATGTTTTTAGTGGAAAAAATCTTAAGGGAATTATAGAAAATTTGAAGAGCGATAATCCACTCTCAAAATTCAAAGAACAAAAGGCGTTAGAAGAAAAATTGAAAGATTTTTTTTCAGAAGCATTGAATGAGCGTGGAAATCGATTAGTGGTTTTTATTGATGAATTGGATAGATGTAAACCCAGTTTTACAGTTCGATTATTAGAACAAATAAAACATTACATGCACGATGAGAGAATTACATACGTATTATCAATTAACACAGAGGAATTGCAGCATACAATAAAAAATTATTATGGAGATTCATTTGATGCGTGTAGATATTTAGATCGATTCTTTTATTTAAGAATTAACTTGCCTCCGGTTGACAAAAAGAAATTTTACATGAATATAGAGTTAAATGGAAGGTACTATTTAGAAATAATTTCTAGACGTATTATTGATGTTTATAATATGCAATTAAGAGAAATAACTCGTTTTTATCGGCAGGTACGAACTGCGGCCTATGTTCCTACACATGATGATGAAAAATGGAATTGTATATTTCCAGATGGAGAAGCTAGACAATTTATGTTATCTTGTATAGTTCCAATTATTATAGGATTGAAAATGGTAGATATATCAATGTATGAACAGTTTATTTCTGGAAAAAGTGGAAAACCTATGGTTGATATATTAAACACTAAAGAATTTAGTACTGGACTACTTTGTCGTTTCTTAAAAGAGGATGAATCTTTTTCTCAAATAGAAAAAAAGAAATTGATTACACCAGAAGAAAAAATTCTTGAGATTTATAATGCTATATTTGTAAATAAATATTCTGGCAATGATTACCAAAAAACAATAGGTAAATGTGAATTTGATGCTGATTCAAGAAAATTTGTTCTGGTGGTAGCAAGTATGTTATCTCAATATGCGAATTACGAAATATAAAGGTATAAGTATCAGATAAATTATGTGTAGACCAGAGGGGCTAATCAATTAATGATTAGCCTCCTGCTCGGTGTCGATTTATTGGTTACTTTTCAGCTAGGTTATAATCTTCCAGGGAGCGAGGAGAATTCAACTCATTCAATCAATTCCAAAAAGAATTCACTTTCCGTTCCGCAATGTCTTTGGAAACGTTGCATTTTTTTGCAACATAGGAAACTGTGTCTGCGAAGGAACGGCCAAGTTCCTGTGAAAGTTCGACGATGCCTTTTACCTCTGAGGTGAATTTTTCACTTGTAACATAATCACGTAAAACTTCTTCCTGACTATATAAGGTTACCATAATATCAATGACCTCCTTTTCGTGATTTTCAAGATATTCTTTTAAAATATTTTTATCCTTACAAATACGAATAGTTTCTGTAATAGCTGTTTGCGTATTATTTTTATACAGGTTTCTTTGTTCATCAATGACCTTGGTAAATAAAACGTATTGGGTAATAATATCGTTGTTTTTACCGGTTATTAGAACCTTTACTTTTGCATCAATTGCAATTGGTTTTCCAGCAAAAAATTCTTCAGAAAGAGAAATTTCGGTTTTGCTAATTGTTTTGGAACCAGTATATAGAACATATAATTCTGGTTCTGGAAATTCCAATTTCGTCGAAGCGTAAACGCTCTGTTTGGAAGAAATAAAATAATCTTTCCAGGTCTGAGCTAGATACATAATACATCTGACAATAATATTTTCTGTCCAGGTTGATTGTGCTTCTACAAGAATCATTAAACGGGAACCAACTTTAAATCCAAGATCATTATATGGATTATTGGCCATTACCTGCTGGAGGGTGACATATTCCAAATCTGATTCTAAAACGGTAGTATCTTCAGGATGCAAAGCCTGGTAAAGTTGCAGCAGATATTCCTTATTTGAAAATAAATCTTCAAAAACACTGGCTTTTACAGTTTGTTTCATATAGTGATCAGATTCCTCATTTGTATGATTTTGAGTATTGGCTGAAAAGTTTATTTCGGCACCTTCTTTCAAGTTAAGTAACTGGATCTTTTTCAAAGTTATATTTTCTAATATTATATTATCATAATGGAAGCGGATTTACAATAAAGCTTAAACTCTAATTATGTCAAAAAATATCGGTCAGTTACTGCTCAGAAGTTAGCTGGACTTGAGAAAAACGAAGGTGCAGACTAATAATTGTCAAAGCCATCAGTTTTCTTATCTGAATATCCCGGACACTCTGTCCAATTATTCGCTGGTTCTTCCAGCCGCATCAAAACAAACATGCTCATGCATTGACAGAGATAATCGATACTTTTGAAACTCCTGAATGTTACAGCCTGCGCCTGTTTCCGCTTATAGCTTCTTAGACGCCTTTCGGCTTCATTATTAGTGGCAGGTACACGGGAATCATGCAGGAACATCAGATTGTTCTGCATATATTTCTCCATTCTCAGAAATAAGTTATACCCATCCCTGTAATACTTGTTTGCTGGAACGTTTCCGTATTCCGTTCTGACTGTTTCCAGTACCTCCCGGTACCTTTTTTCTAATTCAGAGATCTTTACCGGATCTGGTTCCAGAAATGGCTGGCATCCGTTGCAGAAATGAATCATATCCTGTAACAGCGAACGCATCTCTTTGTTCCAAGTGCGGTCAAGCTCATTATCTATACTGTCCTTCAGGTAACGCAGCACATGGGCAAGACATTCCTGGTGATCCGCTCCATAATTATAAACGGTAATATCATGGCCATGGACAAATTCCTTCTTTTGAGAGGTTTTAAATACATAGCTTTAGTTCTTTTGCTAAAGGAATTTTCCAGCTGCCATTACTATCTAATTGAATATAAACAATGCCAGAAATATCATTTGGTAATTCAATATCACCTTTGACTAATGCACACACATTATTTCTACCTAATTTACCAATTAAGTAACCATGTTCAAATACAACATTTTGTCTTGCCCTGGCCTTTTTTTCTTTCTTCTTCCCTTTTACATATCCCAAGTCGCAAGGGGTATATAAAACAATTCCAAATTCTACATCTGAGTATTTTTCAATTTTCTCTATAACTGTCATTCCACTGTTTACTTGTTCGTGCAAAATTATAGGCTCAAGTCCAATTTTTTCTATGAAGCGGGCAACTTCAAGCTTTACTTCATTATCGTGCCCATGAACAATAAAAATTTTTTTCTTTTTACTTGGAACAACAATATTATTAGAAACATTATCAGGAATACAAATTGTGCCATTATTGGTGCTACTAGATTCAATAATCAAGTTTTGAACGTTTATCGTTTTTTCATTTATAAACGTTTCAGGGGGGATTTCAATGCCAATTGATATGGTGTTCTGAATATTTATGTTATTATCCATTTTCGTGTCCTTTCTGGGACGCATACACAGCGGTCGTTATGATTGGACACCCATTGGCTTAGATTTTTAGTCTGGATAAGAAAAAAACACACAGACAAGGGGTGTCTACACAATCCGCTCATCAGACTTGCTGTTATCATGTAATTTACTGTCTAAGTGCTGAATTGTTATAAACTTCCACTGTCGTATGCATCCGACTTTGAGATATTATTAGTCTTCAAGGCAGGGCATGTTATAATGCATCTTTTAGAGAGTGTGTGGCATTGTGATATCTCATGTCCTTGTTCCCTTGAGGCAAGCTTATAATAATTCAAAATTATGTGCCTTAACAGGACATGGCATGGTAATTAAATTTTCATTCTTTACCTGCTTTTTTCGGGTATTTCATCGTAAGCGTCAAATAAAACAGTGTATAGAAAAATAACCGCCAACCTTTTATACTGAAAGCTCAACAGTTATTGACATA
>NZ_JBCOMI010000063.1:0-5516 GCF_040924245.1 Ruminococcus sp. J1101004sp1_RTP21198st1_B9_RTP21198_201120
GCCTTGATTACAGCATAGATATGCTTGATCAAGCCAGAAAAAGACTTGGCAGTCATGCACATATCAAATGTATTCAGGGTGATGTGGGGAATCTGCAAATGGAGAATGAATCTGTTGATACCGTTGTCAGTATGAATGGTTTTCATGCATTTCCTGACAAGCAAAAAGCATTTCATGAAATATGGCGTGTTTTGAAACCAGGCGGCAATTTCATTGCCTGTTTTTATATCAGGGGAAAATCGAAACGGACAGATTGGCTGGTAAAAAATATTCTTGCAAAGAAAGGGTGGTTTTCTCCACCGTTTCAGACGGAGAAAGAGCTGAGAGATATCCTTCAAAAACTATATAAAGAAATGGATATCCATGTTGACGGTTCTATGGTATATTTCCGTTGTGTGAAGTAATGCAATGATGCTGGATTTATAATAAAGTTTCAGATAATAAGTCTGGAACTTTATTTTTGTCTAAATGGATTATTGCCGTCCGTTCAGGTCTGGATAATGCTCGATTCTCATGTTAAGATAATAGAAAAGGTCAGATAAAACTAACACAAAGAAATACCACCAGTGGAAGCAGGAAAACGGCTGTCCGGTGGAGAAAAACAGCGCATTTCCATCGCAAGAGCGATTCTAAAAGATGCACCAATTATTATACTGGATGAAGCAACAGCCAGTGTAGACCCGGAAAATGAACATCTGATCCAGGCAGCTATATCGGAACTTACAAAAGAAAAAACCATAGTAACCATTGCACACAGACTGGTGACGATTGAACAGGCAGACCACCGATTTCTTCCAGTTCCAGTGCTTTTTCAATAACCGGTGTGAAATCTTTCTTCTCATCATCAATTTCACCATGAGTATAGATGTTGATTCCTTTTCCCTCTGTCTGTTCACATTGAAAATAAAACATTTTTAATCCTCCGTTTATAGTATTTACCTTTTGTTTCTGCTAAAAGTATAGTATGATAAATACAACTTGTATGTTTGATTTCAAACAGGAGGAACGATTTTGGAAAAATATTTACCTATTCTAAGAAGTAGCCCATTTTTTAAAGGTCTTAATGATAACGAGATATTATCCATATTGCATTGTGTAAATGCAACAGTAATTTCAAAAGAACGGGATTCATCTATTTTCAGAGCAGGAGATTCTACCGAGTTAATGGGGCTTGCGGCGTCAGGCTGTGTTCTTGTTATTCAGGAAGACCTCTGGGGACATCGGAATATTCTGTCGAAATGTCATGCCGGAGATTTTTTTGGAGAACCATATGCAGCAAGACCGGGGGCTGTTTTGAATATCAGTGTGGTAGCTGATGAGGATTGTGAGATTATTTTTCTAAATGTCCAGAGGTTGCTGGTCACTTGTCCAACTGCATGTGAGCATCATCAGAAGTTGATCAGTAACCTGGTCAGTGTTCTGGCAAATAAGATACTGATCCTAAACGATAAGATTACACATGTTGGCAAACGAACAACAAGGGATAAACTATTGTCATATCTGTCGGCAGAATCCATCAGACATTCGTCGTTATCTTTTGATATTCCCTTTGATCGGCAGCAGTTGGCAGATTATCTTTGTATTGATCGTGCAGCAATGTCTACGGAGATATCAAAGTTACAAAAAGAAGGCTTTATAAAAACAAATCGAAATCATTTTGAGTTGATTGCTTGTAATGACACAGATTTACAAACTAACAAATGATGGTATAATTTTATTGTTGAACTGAC
This sequence comes from Ruminococcus sp. J1101004sp1_RTP21198st1_B9_RTP21198_201120, assembly GCF_040924245.1. Classification (NCBI taxonomy): domain Bacteria; kingdom Bacillati; phylum Bacillota; class Clostridia; order Eubacteriales; family Oscillospiraceae; genus Ruminococcus; species Ruminococcus sp. J1101004sp1_RTP21198st1_B9_RTP21198_201120. Next base: position 1,731 of record NZ_JBCOMI010000063.1, read on the forward strand.
AGAAAGGGTAGATATGAGAAAAGCAATCGTATATGCATCGGTGCATCATGGAAATACAGAAAAAATAGTAAAAAGCATAGCAGAAGAGTGTCAGGTAGATTTGATTGATGCAGAAAAACAGTCAGATGCAGATCTGAGCAGTTATGATATGATCGGGTTTGCATCAGGAATCTATTTTTCAAAGTTTCATCAGTCGATGTTGAAATTTGCTGAAAAGAATTTACCAGATGACAAAAAGGTCTTCCTGATCTGTACTTATGGTGGAAGTGCGAATTATAAATCCATAGAGCAGATTTTGAACAAAAAACATGCCAGCGTAGAGGGTAAATTTGGATGCAAAGGATACGATACATTTGGTCCGTTCAAACTGGTCGGAGGTATTGCAAAAGGACATCCAGATGATAAAGATATCCAATATGCAGTGGAATTTGTAAAAGACTTATAAACACGTAAAGAAGAGGAGCAGTAAAATGGAGGTTGCAAATCCAATCATTCGTAAAATAGATGATACACCTGAGTCATTAAAAATATTTGAAGAGGATTTATGCTCTTATTCGGATGAAAACGTACAGGAAATAATAACATCGTATCCAACTGTATATATCCATAATTGGAAAGAATCTGATGAGTATGAGGTGTACATAGGAGAATCAAATAATGTGATTCAACGTACAAGACAGCATTATGAGACCGGACTTTATAATGCAAATTCCTGGCAAAACAGAATAACAGGAAAATCTGCGGCCTTGTATATTATCGGTCATGAACATTTTAACAAATCTATGACATTAGATGTTGAAAATCGTTTGATGCATTATATGCTCAGTGTACCTAAGGTAAGAAAAGTTCATAATCTTCGAGGAAATCCACAGAATCATTATTATCCTATGGAGGAATTGGACAGGATTTTTTCAAAAATCTGGAGAGGCCTTCGGAAAGATAATAAAGATCTTTTTCCAACTGAAAGCATGATACATGATTCTGCAATCTTTAAAGCGTCGCCATTACATAAGTTAACAAAGGAACAGTTACAGGCAAGAGATAAAATAATTGAACGTGTGAAAATGGCTTTATCCATAGGTGCTGCAGGTCAATTAATCTTTGTAGAAGGCGAAGCAGGAACTGGAAAAACAGTATTAAACAGCAGCACATTTTATGAAATATGTTGTCTGGCAGAGGAAAATGGTTTGGATGATCTGAGATGTAATCTGATCATTAATCATGATGAACAAATTACGGTATATGAGCAGATCGCTGAAAAATTAGGTTTAACAGATAAATATGGAGAAGTGGTTTCTAAACCAACACGATTTATAAATACACATTCTCCGAATAATCCAGTAGATATAGCTTTTGTTGATGAGGCTCATTTGCTTTGGACACAGGGTAAACAGTCATATCGTGGTGATAATCAGTTGCAGGATATAATTGAACGCGCCAGGGTAACAGTTGTTATGTTTGATGAGAATCAGATTCTAACAACGGAGCAATTTTGGGAGTCACAAATACTTGACAAATACAGAGAAGAAGCCAAGAAGAATAAGAATTATATTGTGCTTAAAAACCAGTTAAGAATGCATGCAGGGAAAGAAATGTTAAACTGGATAGATGGATTTACAAAGAGAAAAGAGATACTTCCCTTGCCGAAACCTACTATTGACTATAGTATTCGAATCTTTTCTTCGCCAGAAAAACTGGATGAAGAAATATGTAAATTAGCAGACAAAGAGGAATCGTCGTTATCTCGTTTGATTGCAACATATGACTGGGAATATAATGCCAAAACCGATCCAACTGAACGTCTGAGTAAATACTGGGAAGTTCTTATCAATGGATGGCATAAGCCATGGAATAGAGAACTGGAATCTGAATTGTCTCCAAAACAAAAACGTTATAATAAGAAACTAGCGTGGGCAGAGCAGAAACAGACAATCGGAGAGGTAGGATCTACATTTACAATTCAAGGTTTTGATCTGAATTATGCAGGTGTAATTCTAGGTCCATCTGTAAAATATAAGGATGGAAGAATTGTCTTTGATCCAGATTCGAGTTGTAATACAAAAGCTGTCAGAAAACGTACCTTGTCAGATGGGACAAAGAAGAAATTTGGTGAAGAGTTGCTCCGGCATGAAGTAAGAGTCCTTATGACAAGAGGAGTCAATGGATTGTTTATTTATGCTTGTGATGAAGAATTGCGAAAAGCATTATTAGCTGCCGTAGAATAGAGAGGTATGAGGAATTGAATAAAGAAACAATAGATAGAATTAGAAAATTTTCAGAAGATAGAGACTGGGATCAGTTTCATGGACCGGCAAATCTTGCAAAATCAATTGTTATTGAAGCAGCAGAGCTTCTTGAGTGCTTTCAGTGGTGTGATGATAATTTCAATCTTCAACATGTGAAGGAAGAATTGGCAGATGTACTTATATATTCTCAAAATCTGTTGGATAAGTTGGGACTGGATGCAGATGAGATCGTAAATATGAAGATGGATCAGAATGAGGCAAAATATCCGGTAGAAAAAGCAAAAGGTAGTGCTGCAAAATATACGGAACTGTAACATCAAAGATAAAACAAGGGTGAATAGCTCAAACTGTAAGCTCACCACCCTTGCATATCATAGAAGAATCTTATTTACAGACTTTTTCTCACAGTCTCCAGATTGGATTTCTTCTCCTTCCAGGTATTTTGATTTTTGGATTCTTTACCATTTATCCAATCGTAAAATTATTTATCACAAGCTTTTTCAAATGGGATTTTGGCTCTATGTTTGATCAGGAGTTCATCGGATTTGCCAATTATAAAGAGGTTTTAACGGATCCATATTTTCACCTGGCATTTTCGAATTCCATTGTGTATACATTGGTAACAGTACCAGCACAAATGATACTTGGACTTCTGATCGCAATGCTCATAAACAATATTAATAAATTTTCCATTAGTTATCGAGTGGCATATTACCTTCCCGTTATTACTTCATGGGTAATTGCATCCTTAGTGTTCAAGTATGTTTTTAACACGGAAGGATTGCTAAACTATTTTCTTACCAAAGTAATACATCTGACCAGTGGAAACATCCATTGGCTGGACAGTCGGTGGGGCGGCATGAGCGTTGCAATGCTTTTGGGAACCTGGAAGGGAATCGGCTGGAATATGGTAGTCTTTTTAGCTGCTTTACAGACTGTTCCAAGGGACTTATATGAGTCTGCAGCATTAGATGGTGCCGGAACCATTGCCAAATTTATCTATGTGACAATTCCTTCCATAAAAGGAACGATCCTGTTTGCACTGGTAATGCTCACCATTGGTGGATTTAATGTGTTTACATCGATTAAAATGATCACAGATGGAAATCCAGGACATAAAACAGAAAGTGTGCTGACCTGGATGTATTATAAGGCATTTAGTACAGGTGATTTTGATTTAAAGAGATCAGATAAACACCATCTGGTTCATCGTGTAATTCCTTGATGTAAGTATTGCCGTTGAGATAGAAGATTCCAATTTCACCATTAGCAAGAGAATCTTTTTTTCTGAATCCATGCAACATCGCCTGTATGATAAAGTGGCTCCATACTGTCACCGGAGATCCGTACGCCAAAGTCCGTCTGCTCAGGAGCAAGATGTCCTACGTCATAGGTTTCTTTTACAGAATCTTCCAGGTAATTTCCAGTACCAGCAGATCCTGCATAGTGATATGAACTGTTTTGTGTGACTTGAAAGTCACTACATTTATTGTCTTACCGTAAGGTGTAAGACCTGCTGTTCCGTCAGTTGAGTCTAATA
>NZ_JBCOMI010000064.1:0-4730 GCF_040924245.1 Ruminococcus sp. J1101004sp1_RTP21198st1_B9_RTP21198_201120
TTCGAGTATTATAAGATCTTTTATTATGTGGCAAAATACCACAACTTTACCAAGGCGGCCCAGGCGTTAAACAACAGTCAGCCTAATATTACCCGGGCCATGAACTGTCTGGAACAGCAGTTAAATACCACTTTATTTATCCGTACCAACCGCGGCGTACAGCTCACTCCTGAGGGAGAACGGCTTTATATCCATGTGCTAAGTGCAATGGAGCAGTTCCAGGCAGCAGAAGAGGAACTGGCCGACAGCTCCGGATTATCCCACGGAAGTGTAGCCATCGGTGCCAGTGAAACTGCCCTCAATATTTTTCTGCTGGATAAATTAAAAAGTTTTCACATAACTTATCCTGGAATCCGGCTGAGGCTGTACAACCATTCCACACCGGAAGCCATTGAATCAGTTAAGAGCGGAAAGATTGATTTTGCAGTAGTTTCCACTCCGGCAGAGGTGGATTTCCCATTGAAACAGATCATGCTCATGCCGTTTCAGGAGATTCTGGTTGGAGGCACTACTTTTACCGCCCTTAGCAGTCAGGAGCTTTCCCTTCGGGAAGTAAAGAACTATCCGCTGATTTCTCTTGGGCGAGAAACTATGACCTATAAATTCTACAACAGTGTATTTTTATCACATGGTCTGGATCTTTCCCCGGATACGGAAGCTGCCACTGCGGATCAAATTCTGCCTCTGGTAAAATGCGAGCTTGGGCTTGCCTTTTTGCCCCAGCCGATGGCAGCACCATCCCTTCTGAAAAAAGAGATCGTACAGATCCCATTAAAAGATGAAATTCCGGAGCGCCAGATCTGCCTGGTGTATGATAGCCAGCATCCTATGGGAGCTGCGGCAAGGGAATTAAAAAATACCATTCTATTAGGGCATGTATAAAAACAGCGTATGGAAAAAATTTTGGTAATTAGAAAAAACTTGGAGAAAGTACTTTATGGATTACATAAAAGAAGCGAAAAAACTTGGTTTTTCAAATACGGCAATCATGGACACAAAAAAACTCGTATTCAAACCGGAATACCGAAAGTTTTGTGAAGAAAATCAGTGTGGATGTTACAACGTGAATCCAGCATGTCCACCTGAATGCGGAACGGTAGAATCTATGAAACAAAGGGTATTATCCTATGAAAAAGCGCTTATTCTACAGACGATACAAAGCAAGGATATGGACTATAAAATGGCGAAGCTTGCGCACAATAAACTCACCGAACAGTTGGCCTCTAAAATAATGGAATCTGGAAATACCGACCTGCTGATCATGTCCGCTGGTCCTTACAGGCACTATTCCTGCCTGTCCGCCTACTGTGTTGATGCCCAGGAAATGGCAGATGCGGTGGGAATGACCTGCTGGGGGACCGATGATAAGATACGGTATTTTTCACAAATTTTATTTCATGGAAACTTGTAATGGAAAACACTTACAACGGTCTGTGATATGGCAGACATAAAAATATGATATGAAAAAGAAATCTCTCATCCTATTGCGGTATGACTATAACAATGCTATAATCCCTCCCGAAAAGAGACAGGTACAGCTCTCATTATGATCCAAACAGAAAAAGAGGCGTTTTAGTATGAAAACAGTTTTACCAAGAGAACAAGCTGTAGAAGATATTTTTTCCAGAATCCTGGCTTCCCCGGAGGCATCAGGAAGGCTTCGGAAAGTGTTTTACCAATATCTGGATGATGAACATATGCTGGTGGATGAGAATCCGGACCACTTTTTGCAGGTGCTCTTTCACGCTTACCAGAATGGGGATGTAAGTGCACTTCTTCTGGAATTGTGTGGAAAAAGTATGTTTGATCTGCTCCGCGAAGCCTACCTGATTCCAAGAAAATTCCATGGAAAAGCAGGAGAGAACCCGGTTCTTCTTACTAATGTGGAAGGAGAGCTTCTTCCAGAAGCAGGGAAGATGGTTTCCGCTCATGAATACGGAAAATTTAAAGAGACATTTGACAGGCATGAGTGTGTACCCAGGTCCGGGCTTTACCTTGCAGATGGATATGACATTGTACATTCTTACACGGACGGACTGGAAATTAAAGAAGAAAAAGAAGAACGCCAGCGTGGAATCTTGATCCTTTATGCACTCCCGGATACCTGTAAGCTGGGTCTTACAGAAGCCCAGACTTATGCCGTTGTATGGAAGACTTTCCAGGAAATCCAGCAGGCAGCACCGCATGCCGTCGTATTCTATGGACAGGAGACCGGTATAAAAAAAGAAAGTCCCGATAAACCCTTTGATGAGCTTGGCGTTCTCCTTCCTATCCATGAGTTTGAGAAGAAAATGCTTCAGCGCATGGAGGAAATTGATGGAATCGTCCTTGCCTGTAGGGAACGGATGATGGAACAGGCTGGAAATGACAGCCTGAAATTATAATGAGACTTTTTTGAAGGAAGTGGCTTTATGCAGTTGGAGAGGGTCAGAAAAAATCACATGGACGTGGAGTGGCATGAATACACCGATGAAAATGGCAAAAATACTCCCGTTATAAATGCGAGCATCACGGAAAAGGCTTCCATTATAGGACGTGTAGGGATTATGTTTTTATCCTGTGGAACTGGAGCATGGAGAGTCCGAAGCTCTATGAATGCCCTGGCGGAAGCGATGGGGATTACCTGCACCACAGATATCGGGCTGATGTCCATTGAGTACACCTGTTTTGATGGGGAAAACGGATTTACCCAGTCGTTATGTCTTACCAATACAGGGGTGAATACGTCAAAGCTGAACCGGCTGGAGCATTTTATCCGCGATTTTGAAACAGAGGGGAAAAATATGTCCGGGGAAGAGCTTCATAGCTATCTGGATGAGATTGAAAGAATTCATGGCCTTTATTCCCCGGTAGCCCTGGGGCTGGCTGCCGCCATTGCATGCTGTGGATTTACCTTTCTTCTGGGCGGAGGACTGGTAGAAATGTTCTGTGCTTTTGTTGGCGCAGGACTTGGAAATTTCTTTCGCTGTAAATTAACAAAGCATCATTTTACCCTGTTTCTTGGAATTGTTTCCTCGGTTTCTCTGGCATGCTTTGTATATGCAAGACTTTTGAAATTAGGGGAAATCCTGTTTGGGATTTCCATTCAGCATGAAGCAGGATATATCTGTGCCATGCTTTTTATCATCCCTGGTTTTCCCTTTATTACCAGCGGAATTGACCTGGCAAAGCTGGATATGCGTTCTGGCATGGAAAGGCTCACTTATGCACTGATCATTGTTCTGGTAGCCACCATGTCTGCCTGGATCATGGCTATGCTCCTTCACCTGCAGCCAGTGGATTTCATAAAGATCCGTATGTCTGCTGCAATGTGGATCCTCACACGGCTTGCTGCAAGCTTTTTCGGCGTGTTCGGTTTTTCTATCATGTTTAACAGCCCAGTCAGGATTGCCTGTTCTACGGCAGTACTTGGTGCAATTGCAAATACCCTCCGTCTTGAACTGGTGGATCTCGTAGCTTTACCTCCGGCAGTAGCTGCATTTATAGGGGCACTTACAGCCGGACTTCTTGCCTCCCTTTTGAAAAATAAGGTGGGTTATCCAAGGATTTCCGTGACAGTGCCTTCCATTGTGGTCATGGTACCGGGGCTTTATTTATACCGTGGATTTTATAACCTTGGAATCATGTCCTTATCCGTTTCTGCATCCTGGTTTGCAGCTGCGCTTCTGATCATTGCATCGCTTCCGCTTGGACTAATCTTTGCAAGGATTTTAACAGATAAGACGTTTCGGTATTGTACCTGACTTGATTCGTGCTCGTAACAAAGACCGTAATAAATGTGATTGGTGAAATTGTGAAAAGGATATCTGATATTTTCTTTTGACCGGTGATTTTGACCTTACAGGCATTGACTGAGAACCGATTGGAAATATGAATGATATGCAGAATCATGTACTGCCGTATTTGCAGAGTTTTTGCAGTCTGGAAGAAAAAGGTGTGAAGGAGAGACGAGAACAGCAGGTGGCAGAGAAAAATGAGAGCAGAGAAGCTGTGCCAAGAGCTGGCCTTGAAGCAAATACAGCAGTTAAGGATGAAGGAAAAGCTGAAAGAAAGGCAGTAACACAGAAAAAGGCAATGCCAGGAAAAGAAACTGTCGATTCATGAACGTTTAGAAATCAATAAGAGAATTATCCAGGAAAAGCAGGGAAAAGATAAGCCGGAGAGAGAAGCTGATTTGGGTGTAAGGACAGTGTAGAATAAGTATAACGAGTCGGAGGTCATGAAGATTATTGTGACCTCCGGCTTTTTGTAAATTGTTAAAAGAATTATATTGTTATATGATTTCGTAAGTGATATACTTAAACATAAGGAAAACCGTGTGAAATTACAGTTTGCTTTTTGCACGGTTTCTTTTATACATGACAGTTAGTTGAATCTAACAGCAGAACGACGTGAAAGTACTTTTGACTATACAGAAAGGAATACATAATGCTAATAAATGTCTCAGGGACAGCACTCGAATATCGGTACGCTTTTCTTTGCACTTGGATTTAGTTTGATGATGATCCTGGATGTGGCACCGGGGTAAGAGGAGAGGAATGATTCTTATGAGAATATTGATTTATGGTGCTGGTGTGATTGGATCCTTGGAGAACTACCAAACGATGATATTTATGATTTTGTCTTGCTTACTGTCCGGGAAAACCAGCTGTATGAAGCACTTACTGAATTGAAAAATAATAAAAGTAATACGATTGTTACAATGATAAATTCACTGGACAGTTACAATA
>NZ_JBCOMI010000065.1:0-4035 GCF_040924245.1 Ruminococcus sp. J1101004sp1_RTP21198st1_B9_RTP21198_201120
TAAAGCCTAAAAACTCTAACCCTAAGTTTACAGGAAAACTCTAAAGATTTCGCTACACATTCTTATTTGACGCTTACATTTCATCGCTTAACAAGCTCCAAAATAATAAAAAACAGACATACCGTGAAGTGGTTATCTGTTTACCTAGGACACGGCATGTCCGATTTTTCAAAAATATTTTCAGTTTTTCTTAATATGATTTTGCTTTTGGGGTGATTTTTTTCTCTTTGTTAAGCTTGTGCATAGTATGGTTACTTATATATTTTCAGTTTAAATCACAGTACCTCAAGATATCGTAAGGATACAGAAAGTGAATATTTATCTCTTGGAAGATAATACCATGAATGGCACAACCACTGACTATAGGTAATTACTTACGCAGTTTTTAGCCCAACAGTTTTTCTAAAAACATTCATCATTGATTTCAGCATTTCTGTGTCCATTCCAGCTAAACTGCTTACATAAGAAATAGTCTCTGCTGGCATCAAATCTTCCAACGTACATTTGTAAACCTTACAGAAGCTAATAAGCTGTGTTAATGAACACATGACTTCTCCATTTTCATAACGCCGAATTTTTCTTGGATCGCAGTCAAAGATTTCAGCGACATCTTCTTGGGTTAGCGGGGTGTTAGCCCTCGCATTTTTTAGATTAGCACCGATTTCTTTTTTGAAATATGTACTATCATTCTGGGCGTTAAGTAGTTCACGGTATCTTTTCAGCTCATCATCCGATAACACTCACAACACCCCCGGACTCCAGACTGCTAAAAATAGCAGTAGAAGTCGGAGGAGTAGGAAGTGAAAGAAGCATCGAATCAGTTACACTGCCCGTATTACTTCTCCCTACATTTGTATTTCTGTTCAACCATGCAGCTCGTATCATCTCACTGACACGTTTTATTTTCAATTTTCTTAATTCACGCAGTTCTTTTCTGCGCTGCAGTAGTCTTTCGTATTCGTGGTAGAGTTCCTCTATGTTCAAATCATATTGAAAATAATCATAGAATAAACCAAATTGTGTTGAACGTTTTACTGTAACAGGCATACCGAATATAGTAGTATCAACAAAATCTGCCGTAACTACTATTGTTTTTTCGTAATCTGTCGTTGGAATGTAGGTAACAGAAATATTGCGCTCATTGTAATCTTGTAAAAAATTGCAGAAACATATACTGGTGAAAATACCAGAGAATAGTTTCGTCATGTTTATTTTTGGCTCTTTTATATACCGACTAGCCCGTACATTTCCAGTAGCTAATATTGCAAAATTACGCAACTTTTTCTCATTCTTCTTTTCTTCTTCACGAATGATTGATTTGCTGATGGCATCAACAATCTTGGTCGAATCTAATTCTATTTGTATGCCATCCAGTTTTTTTATACTCACTGAAATAATAATCACCTCTTTTTTGAATATTCCGTTTATCCTCTACTTATAAACACCTCCTATTTTTGAATTTAAGGCCTTTAAAATTAGGTCATGCGAAGGAATAATTCGGTGTATTTATTATAACAGAAAATCTAAGCATACTAAAGAGGAAAGAGAATACACAATTTTATTTTAGGAAATATATCCATGGTTTAAAAATGGATTGCTGAAATAAGTTGGAAGATATATAATATTAGTAGAGTAAAAATTGTGAGATAACAGGAATTAGAAAATATGAAAAATCAACCGCTGAAACCATGGATAAAAGGAAATGAAAGTATAACACCAAATAATTTTTTTTCAAATGCATTGCCCAATTTAGAATATGGAGCTTGTATTTCATTGGATATTGCAGTGGAATTGTATAAAGCGAATACTATAGATACTGGTTATTTAAAAAAGTCCTGGAATGAACATCATGAATATATAGAGCAAGTCTGTTTATTAACAGGTATCGATGAAGAAAACGGATATGATTTAGATAGGGAAGAAAAGTGGTGGGTGTTACAAGAAATAGGTGAACCTCCATTTGGCTGCTATAATATTTATTTTATTACTATTTATAATGAACATGAAGAAAAACTGGTATATATAGGAAAGACGGATTCTAAAAAAAGTCGATTTTCTAATGGTCATTTGGCAGCATTAAAATTACATAATCCCATTTATAATGGTTACAATAAGCGAGTATATTTTGGAACGGTTATGTTTCTAAGTGATGACAAGGAATATGTGCCACTTGAATTTATTTCGCCTTATAGTAGAGCTGAAAGGTATTTGAGCGAAATGGAAGCATATTTAATTGAAAGATTAAATCCGGAATTAAACAAAAAAAAGGAGCCATTGCATTTGTTAGAAAATCTGTCAAGTGTGCTGATTCAAAATTTTAGTGAAGAGAATGCGTTTATGAAGGATTTCTTTGTCTGATAGAATTGCTCTGAACATGAAAGGCTATTCACAAATAAGTTGCAAAGCAACTGAGTATGTACTGACTTCACCGAAGTTTACTTTGCAGTGCTTGAAATATTAGTAAAATCAAGGATATCTTATGCTGATATATAAAATGAGCATTGCGTAAATGGTATAGTTTATCGTATTTTTGCGCAAAATGAAAAATAAATCTATTCGGCAATGTTGATATAAGTTTAGCATTGGCTTTGTTGTGATTATATTTATATGGCGCAGTAAACTTTTGTGATAAAATTGAAATCTCAATAGTGTCTTATAATAATTTCTTTTTCTATTGAAAAAATCTTAAATAAATCCCAATTTTTTTTATTTTTTTACACATTTCGACAATTTTTTCCATTATTTATAATAGGAGAGTATAGTACCACTCTATAATTCAGAAACGGAGGAAGCGAAAATGTGGCATTTTTGGCTCTTTTTCTTGGCCTTGCTGGCAGTGGTTATTGTACTAATGTATTGCTGCCTTGTTAGAGCTGAAAAAATGGACGATGAGATGGATGAGGCATTTAGAAAACTAAATGAAAAAAGAAAGGATGAGACAAAGCTGTGGCAAGGGGAAGATCAGGAGTAATTTCAAAGGAGTATAAGGGGGAAGATAATACCGCATATCATGATGTAATAAAGTTATTTAAGATATACCGGGTGGTAAACTGGCAAATGCAAATTAAAATCAGCCAGGTAAAAAGAAGATTCCATATGGAGTATGGCACAGATGTGGATGAATTCTTAGACACCATTTATCAGGCTGGAATGGATGTGGAAAGAGATTTAGCATCCGAGAAAGAACGGGTAGAGGCAATCAGCCGATCAAACCAGTATCTACGTTTAATTGATGAAGCAGTCGATCTTATGCGAAGGTATCATCCGCAAGGCGAGCGATACTATTGGGTGCTCTATTACAGCTATCTATCCTCAACAAAACTGGAAAATGTAGAAGAAATATTAGATAAATTGGAGCCTCATTTTCCGCAATATACCAGAATCCATAGAACTACATACTTCCGTTGGAGAGAACAGGCTTTTGAAGCTGTTGGAAGCATATTATGGGGCTATGAAGGGGAAAGCGAGCGCATATTAAAACTGATATGCAAAGATTATGAAGAAAAATAACTATTTCAGAAATCCTATTGACACAGATTTTCCAAAATCACTATAGTGAAATTGCAGAGACGCATACAAGGCGTATAGTAATTTTACATTTGGTTTTGAAGGGAGAAAAAACAAATGATTATTTCAGTTGATACCGGTAATAAGCAGATGAAAACAGAAAACTGTGAATTCAATTCTGGAGTAGAAATTTTAGATACACTGCCAGGGGAATTGGAAGAAGTGATTGAGTATGAAGGAAAATATTATAGGACAACTAATAGAAGAATTTCGTATATGGAGCTTCCTGTATAATAAAAAACGTGGATGTTGAAAATTAAAAATACCTCAGAGTACAATAAGACTACTGACTGGCAGGTTAGTAAAAATCTTATTATACAGAGAGGTATTTACAATGAAGTCTAACACACAGAACGCAAAAATTGAAGCTATTACAGAAAAAACTTTGGTACTCGGAATTGATGTCGGAAGTGAAACGCACTATGCCAGAGCTTTTGATTACAGAGGAATCGAGTATTCGAAGAAGCC
>NZ_JBCOMI010000066.1:0-3052 GCF_040924245.1 Ruminococcus sp. J1101004sp1_RTP21198st1_B9_RTP21198_201120
CGCTAACCTCTCCTCTTAACCTTCCAGCACCGGGCAGGCGTCAGCCCATATACCTCACCTTTCGGTTTCGCATAGACCTGTGTTTTTGCTAAACAGTTGCTTGAGCCTATTCTCTGCGGCCACTTCTCAGTGGCACCCCTTCTCCCGAAGTTACGGGGTCATTTTGCCGAGTTCCTTGACAATGCTTCTTCCGCCGGCCTTAGGATTCTCTCCTCATCCACCTGTGTCGGTTTACGGTACGGGTACGGTATAAACAATAGCGGCTTTTCTTGACGCATGGCTCACGGACTTCGCTACTTGTATTTCGCTCCGCATCACAGCTTCCCATTGACACCCGGATTTGCCTAAGTGTCTGGTACCCTGCTTGCACCGGGCTTTCCATTCCCGGCTTCCGCTTTCCTTACGTGTCCCCACAGTTCTGTCATACCGCAGTACAGGAATCTCCACCTGTTGTCCATCGGCTACGACTCTCGTCCTCGCCTTAGGCCCCGACTTACCCAGGGCAGATCAGCTTTACCCTGGAAACCTTGGATATTCGGCCTAAAGGATTCTCACCTTTATCTCGCTACTCATTCCGGCATTCTCTCTTCCATGCAGTCCACAGCTCCTTACGGTACTGCTTCATTCCGCATGCAATGCTCCTCTACCGATCCTTGCGGATCCCTTAGTTTCGGTGGTACGTTTCAGCCCCGGACATTTTCGGCGCAGGGCCTCTCGACCAGTGAGCTATTACGCACTCTTTGAATGAATGGCTGCTTCTGAGCCAACATCCTGGTTGTCTTCGAGACCCCACATCCTTTTCCACTTAACGTACACTTTGGGACCTTAACTGAAGGTCTGGGCTCTTTCCCTTTTGACTGCCCAACTTATCTCGTGCAGTCTGACTCCCGGTCCTGTCTACATGGCATTCGGAGTTTGATATTCTTCGGTAGGCTTTGACGCCCCCTAGGAAATTCAGTGCTCTACCTCCACAAGACTCATGACCGAGGCTAGCCCTAAAGCTATTTCGAGGAGAACCAGCTATCTCCGGGTTCGATTGGAATTTCTCCCCTACCCACACCTCATCCCCACCCTTTTCAACGGATGTGGGTCCGGACCTCCACTGCCTCTTACGGCAGCTTCATCCTGGACATGGGTAGATCACCCGGTTTCGGGTCTACTCCTACTGACTCTGGCCCTCTTAAGACTTGGTTTCCCTACGGCTCCGCACCTGAAGTGCTTAACCTTGCCAGTAAGCGTAACTCGCCGGACCGTTCTACAAAAAGTACGCGGTTGCACGCATAAGGTGCTCCCACAGCTTGTAGACACAGGGTTTCAGGTTCTCTTTCACTCCCCTCCCGGGGTCCTTTTCACCTTTCCTTCACAGTACTATGCGCTATCGGTCACTAAGTAGTATTTAGCCTTAGGGGGTGGTCCCCCTGACTTCCCACAAGGTTTCTCGTGTCTCGTGGTACTCTGGATCCTGCTCAGTCTCATCTGCTTTCACATACGGGGCTTTCACCCTCTGCGGCCGGCTTTCCCAAAACCGTTCTGTTAGCTTCTAAGAATCATTCATGCAGTCCGTAACCCCGGAATGCACGCATTCCGGTTTAGGCTCTTCCGCGTTCGCTCGCCGCTACTTGCAGAATCGAGTTTTCTTTCTTTTCCTCCGGGTACTTAGATGTTTCAGTTCCCCGGGTTCCCTTCCATACGTTATGGATTGGCGTATGGATGACAGAGGTGTGCTCTGCCGGGTTTCCCCATTCAGAGATCTCCGGATCAAAGGATATTTGCTCCTCCCCGAAGCTTATCGCAGCTTATCACGTCTTTCTTCGGCTCTTAGTGCCAAGGCATCCGCCCTGTGCCCTTATTGCTTGACCTTTCGCTCATCACCCTAGCGTAGGTGATGCGGTCTTTTGATTCTCATTGTTGATCTTTGTCTGCTCTCACAGACTAAATCGATGTCTTCCTATCTTACGTTTTAACGTTTGTATCAAGGATATTTGATTAAACTTTAATCAAATTTACATGTATGCAGTTTTCAAGGTACATTGTATAACTTTGACTGATATTTTATCAGTCATTAGAAATCTTAAATATCAGATATCTTCCATTTAAAACCTCTAATCACTGGTAAAACCAGTTATCATAACAGCACTTCCCTGCTGATCGGGTTAACACCAGTCTCTCGATCTTCGCCTTTTACCGTTCTGTTTCCGACAGAACTCACTTACCGGTGTCTGTTTCTATATGAACAAGTTTCCCACTTGTTTTTTTCTTTGATCCGGCGCCCACCTGCTCTCCCACATCGTCTCCAATGCAGTACCATCGGCCGCTTAGGTCTTAACCGTCGTGTTCGGGATGGGAACGGGTGTTTCCCCTAAGCGCATCGACACCGGAAATATCGGTTATCGACTTTCTTATTTTTTTATAAGTAAGCCACTTGATAACTCAACAGTAAAACACATTTCGATTTTCTACTTCTTCTTCCCTTTTAGTTGGATTGATTCAGCCGCTTTCACGACCTACTGTATCCAATTCCTTAGAAAGGAGGTGATCCAGCCGCACCTTCCGATACGGCTACCTTGTTACGACTTCACCCCAGTCATCGGTCCCGCCTTCGGCAGCTCCTCCCTTGCGGTTAGGTCACTGACTTCGGGCGTTACTGACTCCCATGGTGTGACGGGCGGTGTGTACAAGACCCGGGAACGTATTCACCGCGGCATTCTGATCCGCGATTACTAGCGATTCCAGCTTCGTGCAGTCGAGTTGCAGACTGCAGTCCGAACTGGGACGTTATTTTTGAGATTTGCCCACCCTCGCGGGTTCGCTTCCCTTTGTTTACGCCATTGTAGCACGTGTGTAGCCCAAATCATAAGGGGCATGATGATTTGACGTCATCCCCGCCTTCCTCCAGGTTATCCCTGGCAGTCTCCTCAGAGTGCCCACCATTACGTGCTGGCTACTAAGGATAGGGGTTGCGCTCGTTGCGGGACTTAACCCAACATCTCACGACACGAGCTGACGACAACCATGCACCACCTGTCTCCCCTGTCCCGAAGGAAAGGGACGG
>NZ_JBCOMI010000067.1:0-2817 GCF_040924245.1 Ruminococcus sp. J1101004sp1_RTP21198st1_B9_RTP21198_201120
GATTTAGTCGCAGTTAGCAGTTAGTTCGCTGGAGCGTTGCGCCGGCGAGTGAGCAATCACCATTGTCCGAATGCGTCTGCCTTGAACAACTTTCAACACATTAAATAGCAATGATGTCTAGTGATTAGCAGACTGAAATGCGGATATTTCCTGTAAAAATCGTTGTCCGTATTTCTTAAGTTTGTTCTGTCCTACACCGGATACATTGAGCATTTCATCCTCATTCTGAGGAAGTTTACTGCACATATCGATAAGGGTTCTGTCGGTGAAGACGATGTAGGGAGGGACAGATTCTTCCTTGGCAATCTGGAGACGGAGCTGACGTAAGGCTTCAAAAAGGGCAGAATTGTGGCTGGAGTTTGTGGCGGTGGAATCAGTGGATGAGCTTTCGGTGGAAGCGGAAAAACTGTCCTTTTTGAATGGAGTTTTGTGTTTCTTTGTAGTTGATATTTTCTCTTTTTCTTTGAATTTCTTTATTATGATCTTTGTATTTTTATTTTGTAAATCTGCAATATTTCCTGCTTTTAAAACACTGTATTCTCCTTCTGTCTGGGTGATATAACCCATACGGATCATCTGGCTAATAAGGAGCCGGAGATCGGCTTCAGTGCGGTTCTCTAACTGACCATAGCAGTTGTAGGAGGTGGCGCCAATGTCCTTCAGACGGGCTTTTTTTGAGCCCAGGAGAGTGCCGATTACCAGAGCCTGGCCATAGCGGCCGCGCATTTCGGTGATGCAGCCGACTACCCATTTGGCATCCAGGGTCATATCCAGTTCTTCAAATTCCTGGTGGCAGTTGCCGCAATTATCACAAGGCTGATGTGTGGTTTCTCCGAAGTATTCCAGGATGTAATTGCGCAGGCAGGAGGTGGTCATACAGTAGCCTTCCATAAGCTGGAGACGGCGGGAATCCTGATGTTTTACCTGTTCAATTTCCTGAAAATCCATACCTTCGAAGTCTTTGCTTCCAAGAAGGAGTTTGCTGATCATCACATCCTGGGTGGAAAAGAGAAGGATACATTTTGCAGGTTCACCATCACGTCCTGCGCGGCCAGCTTCCTGGTAATAGTTTTCCATGCTCTGAGGCATGTTGTAGTGGATGACGAAACGCACATTGGATTTGTCGATTCCCATGCCAAAAGCATTGGTGGCAATCACAACCTGAGCGCGGTCATAGATGAAATCATCCTGACTTTTTTTGCGGATATCGTTGCTCATTCCAGCGTGGTAACGGGTTACAGAGACGCCTTGTTTCAATAATTTCTCATACAAAGTATCCACGTTTTTTCTGGTGGCACAGTAGATGATTCCGCTTTCGTTTGGATGGGTTTCTATGTAATTTTGGATAAAGATGTCCTTCTGCTTTCCAGTGAGATGCTCTACCTGGTAGTATAGATTTTCTCTGTCAAAGCCAGTTACAACTATGTTGGGATTTTTCAGTTTCAGTATTCTTGCAATGTCATTTTTTACGACTTCTGTGGCAGTAGCGGTGAAAGCACTGATGATTGGATTGCCAGGCAGCTGTTCCACAAAATCTATGATTTTTAAGTAACTTGGACGGAAATCCTGTCCCCATTGGGAGATACAGTGGGCCTCGTCTACAGTTACCATGGAGATAGGAGTATGGAGTGCGAAGCTTAGAAATGAAGCTGTTTCCAGTCGTTCTGGTGCTACGTAAATAATCTTATAGACACCTCGCGCAGCGAAAGAAAGAGCCTTATTGATTTGTCCCTCAGTCAGCGAAGAGTTGATATAAGCAGCATGGATCCCCGCTTCATTCAGTGACTTCACCTGGTCCTGCATAAGAGAAATCAGCGGTGAAACCACCAGCGTAATTCCTGGCAAAAGAAGCGCGGGAACTTGATAACAAAGAGACTTTCCGGCCCCCGTGGGCATGATCGCCAGCGCATCCCGTCCGCTTAAAATGGTATCTATAATTTCCGTCTGCCCTTCCCGGAAGGAATCATATCCGAAGTAAGTTTTTAAAATTTGTAAGGGAGTTACTGTTGGAGTACCAGAATTCATTTCTTGTATATTCGAATTGTTTGTTGTCAATTTATTGACCTCCTGCGATGAAAATAGGTGACTGTTTAGTAGTTGCAAAGTTGCACACTTCGAGGGTGCTTTTAGTTTTTTATCATATTTAATGTTGCGTGCATTGAGGTGCTTTTATTTTTTTATCATTTTTAATGCTGCCTGCGCCGTCTTGCCTGTAAGTTCTGTAATACTGGAAAGCACTGGCACATCTCCATATTTTCGGTTTTCATAAAACGCATAATAACATCCATATAGAATGTAAGTGAGCATAATATTAATGTCCTTGTCTTCCCGATATTGAGGGTAAGCTCTAAACACCAGCTCCTTTAAAGCAACTTCAATTTTCTGCACCAGGCATTTACTCCTGCTTCCCGAAAACAAAATCCCGATCAGCGAATCCTTTGCCAGAAACCCCATAAACAGTTCCCTGGAAAAAAAAGCAGTATCGTCCAGTACTCTCTCCGGATGAGTGAGATTCTCCATAATTGATACCACAACTTCCGTTTCCAATGTATCCGAGAGATGATAAATATCCTGATAATGTGCATAAAATGTAGACTTATTAATCTGCGCTTTCTCACACAACTCCTTAATCGTAATCCTCTCCAGCTCCTTATGAGAACGCAACTCTATAAAAGCATTTATAATACTCTGTCTGGTTTTTTCAATTCTAATATCCATATAGCGTTATCCTTTATTTTAATTTGCTATTTAGTTGATTAAAAGTTCTTCAATGCGGACGCATTTGGACAATGTGTATTACTCACTCGCCGGCGCAAC
>NZ_JBCOMI010000068.1:0-2784 GCF_040924245.1 Ruminococcus sp. J1101004sp1_RTP21198st1_B9_RTP21198_201120
TTTGAAATGAGTTTTTAGCAGGATAATATAAATGTGTAATATCTAATCTTAAGTTTATGATGTTGTGCATAGCAGGTGGTTTATTTGTTTTCCAAAGCTCCGTTTTTCGGATCAGCGAAAAACTCCACAATGGCAAACAGGGCTTTGCCCTAACAATAAATTAGTATTGGAAATAATAAATTCTATTATTTCCAATACTATCATTTTAGACTTCCAGAGCAATTACACAAGGTAAATCTTTTTTTATATCTCGCAGCAAAGAATATCCCATGCCACATAGTCCTGTCATAAATCCTTGCAATTTATATCCATATAGATACGCATTATCGCAATCAAATACACCATTACATACATTCTCAGCAATAATATCACGAATATCTACATAATATTTTTCTATCTTTTTATCTGAATGGTCTTTTAAATATTCAAATAAAATTTCTGTATTACCTAAATTACCATGACATAGACAATTGTTTCCTAAAATTCCCTCTTTTAATATTGTATTCACTGCTACTTTTATATCATTTTCTATCAAATCCGAATACCGCCCATTCAATATGACATTTACTTTAGATCGGCTAAGCAATATGCCTGCAGCGCCATGACACCAAGCAACGGTAAAACTTCCTCCATCAGATGCTTTTTCTCCTGCATATACCCTTTCGTCTTTCCAATTTCCTTTTTCTTTCACAAATAAAGAATTTTCAAATTTAATGCCATCGAGCAGTGATAATAAATACTCCTCTTTCTGAGTCACCTGCCATAGTTTTGCCAGTGCTAAAACTATTCCAGATGCTCCATGTGAAAATCCCGCTAACGGCGAAGTTCTTCCATCTCCATTCCATCCGCCTTTAATAGAGCCTTCCTTTTCCTGAGCATTTACTATTATATCTCCTGCTATTTCTGCCGAAGCGATATACTCTTTATTTCCAGTTAGCTGATACATATTGATCAATGTAATAACTGCGCCTGCATTACCATAGACAAGATCAAAACTGTTATCTCTGGTAATCGCTTTCTTTAATATTTTATAGTGCTTTTTTGCATAATCCAAATATTTTTCTTTATTTGTAATTTTATACAGTACCTCATAAGTGTACATTATAGACGCTTCTCCACCAAAGGCGCCACTGCTTTCATTTTCTATTCCCTCATTTCGTTCACACATCTCATCTGTGTATGTAAATAATTCCTTTTCAATCGCATTGCGTATAATAAGGTACTCCTTTTGGGGATCAACAGCATACAATGCGTTAAAGAAAATTGCTAGCCCAGACATTCCTTCATATAAATAGGTACCAAGTGGTCTTATATCCCATGAGCAGTCATCTTCATTTCCTATTAGAGTAACACCAATCCAATTAACTTCTGTTCTATCTTTATTAAAAACAGCAGTTTTTATAAGAGAATCAGCCAATTTCTGAACAGCTTTTAACAGATGAGCCTTATTTTTTTCTCTGTGCGGAATCATTTTCATTTGTTGAAGCTCTATCTTTTTATCCTCAACCTGAAATTCGTTTATCTCTGTCAGAATAATATTCATGAACATTAATTGCCTTTTTAAATCATCTTCATCTAACAATACTATCTTTTTCTTTAAGTGTTCCAAACTGGTATATTCAAAATAGTCTTCGATTTTCTCACCTTCTGATCCGAAAAGAGATTTACCTGATGTATTGAGATAAAAATATGGAATGTCCATGTTTAACATGTCTTTTATCTCACATTTCACAACACCTTTATCTCCTTGTGTAGCTTCATACTGTTTAAATAAACTACACAAAAACATTTGTCTATCTCTTCCATCTTGCATAAAATCCGGATGAAAAGATGTGTGTAATAACATAGAATATCTTTGGGTATCCTGAACTAAATGGCGAATATTTAAATTACCAAACATGTCGGCATATTCAAGAAACTTTTCTTTATTCTCCAAAACATATTTATACGCATCTTCAAATCCTGCATTTATTTCTTTTAGATAATGAAATGCTGATACATTTTCTCCATCTAATTTAACAAGATTTTGATTTACTCCAGTTGTAGGATGTTCATATACAAATCTCATATTTGAAGTACATAAATCCGCTATTTTAGGAATAACTATAGGATATTCCTTTCCCTCACTACCTTTAATTGCACTCATATCTACGCCTTGGCCCAAATTTGAAAACCTATAGTGTGGCAATAAACCTGAGTATAATACTGACTCATGAAGGATATAATTTATTTCCTCCTTTGCAGAATTTGTTCTCCCTCTTCTACGGTTATCTAGTATAGTTTCTGCATCTATAATAATTGGATATTCTCCTGCGGCAATCACATTTTCTTCATGTAAATCATTTGTATTAAGAATATAACTACCGAAAATCAATATTCCAAATCTATAAAAATACCGTCTGATTTCATCCTCTGTTTTACAACTTTTATAATATACAAATTCCTCCCAACCATACTCCTGACAATCTAATATTTTTGGTTCATACATCTCATATTTACAACCAGCATTTATCTTTCCCAGAAAATCGAAATACACTTTTTCAATTTTTAACGAACGTGGTTTATACACAATTTTAGTGCCATTATCCAACTTAAGAATACTTACCCCATTCCCTTTTTTATGAGAATCCGAGATATTAGAACTTATTTCAACTACATTTTTAAATTCTAAACCTCCACAAAATTTATTCGCAATTTCATTTTTATCTTTATTAAGTCTTTCTAATAAAAGTACATAATAAGAAGATAAGTTTTCTACGGTTTCTGTAACTGAACGTCGTAAAC
>NZ_JBCOMI010000069.1:0-2753 GCF_040924245.1 Ruminococcus sp. J1101004sp1_RTP21198st1_B9_RTP21198_201120
AGTGCGACACGTTCGCAGGCGGTAAAAAGTCTGCGCACAGTGTTGGTTTATTAAATAATAACCAGTCTGTGAACTGGTAATCCGATAGGTGGAATGATGGGGTAACGCCCTGAAACGTCTATCCTTGACGGACTTGCGTCAGCTGTAATGGTTGGGGTGAGAAGCTCCGTGACAACGACCGAGAGTAGTCGTAGGAATCTGCCAAAAGATTCTCGAAAACGCCCCAGAGGTGGGGTGCGCTACCTATAGGTCTAGGATCTATAAAATATCTATGATTAGAATGTTTACTTTGGCGAGTAAACTGACGAAAACTGCGAATGTACGGTTCTAAAAGAAGACCATATAGAAATGTATGGGTGCGTTAAAGCGCAGTCAGTGTGGTTCAGTAGAAATTCGCCCTACGAACGACCATGTTGTGTTACAGGCACATCCAAGCTGACAGGACTATAGCAGAGATCTAAGGATATATGTACAGATAGGATTATCGGAACGTGGAAAGGCACCAGATTCCATTAGGGGATAGCCTGACGAAGAAAATAAGCAGGTGAACTGGTGCTGAAAAGCCGTGATCGAACTTATGATGAGTTCTGCGAAAAAGAGGAACTCGGAGGAATGGTCACAAGTCGGTTGAAATAAACAGGCATTATTCAGTCTAATGATAAGGATTACGAGTAAGACCAAAAGGGTCACTTTCGAGAGGAGGTGATGCCTTATGCCAAAGAAAAGTAAAACATTATGTGTAGATGACTTGCGTCATGCGGAGTACTACGGAATGCAAGGTACTTTTGATGAACTATATCAAAAAAGTCAGAACGGTGAAGTATTTGAGAATCTTATGGATTTGATACTGAGCAGGGATAACATTTTACTTGCGTACCGAAACATCAAAGCGAACAAAGGCAGCTACACGGCAGGAACAGACAAAAAGAACATCACAGATATTGGGAGTCAAACTCCTGATGATGTGGTAAAAAGAGTGAGATTTATTGTTACCGGAAGCAAACACGGCTACAGACCAAAGCCTGTAAGACGGAAAGATATCCCGAAACCAAACGGAAAAACACGTCCGCTGGGAATCCCATGCATATGGGATAGGTTGATACAGCAATGTATCAAGCAGATCATGGAACCAATCTGCGAAGCAAAGTTCTACAATAATAGTTATGGATTTCGTCCGAATAGATCCGTTGAACATGCCATTAACAGAACCTACACCATGCTTCAAATGATGAATCTTCATTATGTTATTGAGTTTGATATTAAAGGATTTTTCGATAACGTAAATCATAGCAAGTTAATCAGACAGATATGGTCGCTGGGTATCCATGATAAAACGCTGATTTTTATTATCAAGCGAATACTAACAGCTCCAATTAAAATGCCCGATAATACAACGGTACTGCCCAACAAGGGTACACCACAGGGAGGAATTATCTCACCACTACTGGCAAACATCGTTCTAAATGAATTGGATTGGTGGATAGCTAGTCAATGGGAGGAAAATCCGATTGCTATAAGCAGAGGGCGAGAAAGAATAATCGGAAAAACTAAAGTTTTTGATAAAAGCCATGGTTATAGGATTATGAAAAACACAGAAATGAAAGAAATGCATATCATTCGGTATGCGGATGATTTTAGGATTTTCTGTAGAACGAAAGAGGACGCAGTCAGGACAAAAGAAGCGGTTACGGCGTGGATTGAAGAGAGGTTGAAATTAGAGGTGTCCCCTGAGAAAACAAGGATTGTGAACACCAGAAAACGGTGGTCAGAGTTTCTTGGATTCAAAATAAGGGTAAGGTTGAAGCATCATAAATATGTGGTGCAGTCGGCAATCTGTGACAAAAAGGTTGAAATTGAAAGAGCAAAGCTAGTGGAACAAGCGAAAAACATCGCAAAACCCCGAGAGAAAAAAAGTTGTTTATCAGAAATTCAGCTATATAACTCTATGGTGTTAGGCATACAGAATTACTATCAGCTTGCCACCTGTATCAGTATTGATTGCAGAGAATTCCATAGGCGAGTAATGACAGTTTTGATGAACAGGTTAAATACAGAAACAGGAAGTATGCTAAAACATGAGGGTGGAACTATCACCCAAGCAGAAAAGGAAAGATTCGGACAGTCAAAAATGATTCGATATGTTTCAGGAATTGACCAGATGATCTATCCGATTGCATTCATCAAAAATAAAATACCGATGGCGAAGCGATCAATCGTTTGTAGTTATACAAAAGAAGGTCGTGCTCCGATTCATACAGAACTTAACCTTAATCAGTATGTTCTGAAAGGACTGAGAGAAAAAATATCCGTTGGTCATAGCACAGAATACCATGACAGTAAAATATCTTTATTTTCTGCTCAAAAGGGAAAATGTGCAATCAGTGGAGAAGAATTCGCAGATGCGGAACATGTAGCTGTATGGCTCAAAGTACCAAGAGCACTTGGTGGATTTGAAAGATATAAAAACATGGTTCTGATTCACAAAAAATATCTGATTCTGTTACAAGAACTGCCCCAAGCAGTAATAAAAGACCTGATAAAAACACTCAATATCACAAAAAAGATGCTCGTGAAAATCAATAGTCTGCGAGAGCAGGCGAACCTGTCAGCAATAATATAAAACTTAAATTTGGTGACTGATTAAATGTCTCGTGAAGACAATCGATGGAGCGCCGGATGCGGTGAAAGTCGCATGTCCGGTGTGAAGTGGGGGAAAAGGTGGAGATAATATCAAAACCTTACCTATCACTATA
>NZ_JBCOMI010000070.1:0-2600 GCF_040924245.1 Ruminococcus sp. J1101004sp1_RTP21198st1_B9_RTP21198_201120
CCATGACTTACGGAGACTTAGGCGCGAAGGCTTTCCTGAGCGTCTTAGTCGTAGTTAGTCATTAGCTTGCCGGAACGCCTGGACGCGCGGCGGTGAATATACATTGTGAAATCGCGTCCGGAATAACGACCAACCAATTAAATAGCAAAATACAAAAGATGAGGTGACAATTAAAATGGGCCAGATAACAGGAGACTGGCAGGCCGCGCTGAAGAATGAATTTCATCAGCCATATTATGCCAAACTATATAAAACAATAATGGAAGAATACCGCACCACGAAAGTATTCCCACCGCCCCAGGATATGTTTAATGCTTTCGAATACACCCCGTTAAACGATGTAAAAGTAGTTATTCTGGGTCAGGATCCCTATCATAACGATGGACAGGCCAACGGCCTTTGCTTCTCTGTAAGAGAAGATATAGACATTCCCCCGTCTCTGGTAAACATTTATAAAGAACTCCACAGCGACCTGGGCTGCTATATTCCTGACAACGGCTGCCTGGAAAAATGGGCAAAACAAGGCGTATTTCTTCTGAACACAGTACTGACTGTCCGCGCCCACCAGGCGTTTTCACACAGAGGAATCGGCTGGGAACAGTTTACCGATGCGGTTATCCAGACCCTGAATGATCAGGACCGCCCGATCGTATATCTTCTCTGGGGAAGACCTGCCCAGATGAAAAAAGCAATGCTGAACAATCCGAAGCAGCTGGTACTCACAGCTGCACATCCAAGCCCGCTGTCTGCGTCAAGAGGATTTTTCGGATGCAGGCATTTCAGCCAGACCAATGAATTTCTGGAGAAAAACGGGCTTGCCCCCATTGACTGGCAGATTGAAAATATCAAAAAGGAACAATAAGAAATGGGGAAAAAGAACGATAACACACTTGTAAAAAATGCTTCATTCCTGATGATCGCGGCATTGATCTCCAAGATCATCGGAATGCTCTATAAAAGTCCGCTTTCCAATACTCTTGGAAATAACAGTATGGGTCTTTTCAATTATGCCCAGAATGTTTACTTTATCCTGCTGATGATCGCTTCTTTCAGCATTCCGCAGGCAGTATCCAAGATTATGGCAGAAAAGCTGGCTTTTAAACGTTACAGAGACGCCCAGAAGGTATTTCACTGTGCGCTGTTATATGTAATCATAATGGGAGGCGTAGTAGCACTTTTTTGTCTTTTCGGCTCGTCCATTCTGGTGCCGGAATCCATGTCCGGAGCCAGACTTGCACTGAAAATGCTGGCACCAACCATTTTCCTGTCAGGAATTCTTGGTACCTTCCGAGGTTATTTTCAGGCATATCGAAACATGCTCCCTACCTCATTGTCCCAGATTGTGGAACAGTGTTTTGTAGCGGTTTTTGCAATCTTGATGTCTACTGTCATGCTGAATAAATTCAGTAATGCGGAAGAATCTGTACGAAATGCCTGGGGGGCTGCCGGAGCTACTATGGGAACCGGTGCCGGAGTTGCATCAGCGTTACTTTTCATGCTTTTTGTATATTGGGTAAACCGAAAGAATATCAAAAAGAGACTGGCAAGGGATACCCATTCCCGTGATGAGGCCACCGGCGAGGTTATGAAGAATATCGTTCTCATCGTAATGCCGATCATCCTCAGCTCTTTTATTTACAATGTAAACGGCTTTATTAACAGTTATATGTATTCCGGCATTCAGGGCTTTAAGGGAATTGACCATGATACCATTACAAGTCTCTACGCGGAATATGGCTATTATATGACCCTGATCAATATTCCCCTTACGCTTGCAAGTACAGCACCCACATCCATGATTCCGGAGGTTTCTGCCCAGTATGCCAAGAGGAATATGGACAGTGCCAGAGATAAGATCGACCGCGCAACCTGGATCAGTATGTTTATTTCCATTCCGTGTGCAGTTGGGCTTGCAGTTCTTGCCGGCCCGATCACAAGACTTTTGTTTCCGCGAACAGAGGGAGCAGCAGCTCAGCTGATGATGCTTGGTGTCATTACCATCATTCTCAATGGAAATTCCAATATTTCCAATGGTGTGCTGCAGGGAATCGGAAAGCCCAATATCCCCATGATCAATGCAGCAATTGCTCTGGTAGTGGATGTGATTGCCATGGCAATCCTGCTGTTTGCAACTGACCTTGGTGTATACGCTATTGTAGTGGCAATGATTATTTATGCGGTTGTTATGTGTCTGCTGAACGAGCGGGCGATGAAACAGTATATGCAGTACAAAAATCCATGGAGAAGTGCTTATCTGAATCCACTTCTGGCATCTGTGCCTATGGCTGTAGTGGCAGGCTTTTCCTATTATGGAATTTATAAGCTGATCCATTCCAATTTCATCAGCCTTGGAATCGCAGTGGTTCTTGGAATGGTTGCCTATTTTATTGTATATCTGGCAGTGAGCAAGCCATCTGATGAGCAGTTTGCCATGATGCCAGGCGGAGCCTACCTGAAGAAAATTGCAGGGAAACTGCCGTTTTAGAATATGGTTTTTAAATATGCTATTAAAATTATAATATATGTCAAGCGTTTTTGAAAATGTCCTAAAATAATTGAAGTATTAGCCCCGGCTTTTTGCTGGGGCTTGTTAAATTGAT
>NZ_JBCOMI010000071.1:0-2562 GCF_040924245.1 Ruminococcus sp. J1101004sp1_RTP21198st1_B9_RTP21198_201120
AAACTGTTAAGGAAACAATCGGAGTTGGTGTAAACGAAAAAGCAGCCTTGAGTTCTGATAAAAACTGCCCTTTCGTTTACATCAATTTCGATTTTACCTTGGTGAACAAAGTCGCGTCCCTTTAGCCGATAGCTATGGGGATTCAATCGTTGCTCTTTTCCTTAAGTTTATCATACTGGGTGTTTTGGTAAAAGTTTTTTTATTCAAGAAATCAATTTCAGGCATGACAAACAAACCTCCTATGCGGAAGTCATTTATTCTATGCAATTGTAGATTTTAACATCTCATATGTGCATGAAAAGAAGAACTGTATTTATCTTTGCGGGGTGATACCATATTCCCTCCGCAAGAAGAACATTTGCATACATCAATGTGATACAAAACCTTTATCATTTCTACTGCATTTAGATTTTTTAATGTAGAAATGTATTTCTTGCATCCAAGCAGGTTTCTGCAGAGAGTTATCTTTTTTCTCTTGTTTCTACATGATAGCAGACCATAGTGCCGGATTCTGACAAATCGTTTGGGTGGAACATGCATCATGAATCGACGGATGAATTCTTCTCCTGAAATTGTTTTCTCTTTCCAGTGGCCTTCGTTTTTATAGTCTTTTACTGCATATGTAACTGTCGTATCCGTCATGGATTTGATTCGATGATTACTGATTGCTATCCTGTGGGTATATTTTCCAAGATAATTGATAACCGACTGTGCACCATTGAAAGTTTCTTTACAGTAAGTGACCCAGTTCTTTTCATAACACTTATCAAGAAGTTCTTTAAAACGATAGCTGTTCTGATATTTCTCTGCTGTACCATGAAATTTAAGCTTAGAATCATTCCACAGGCTTTTTAACTCATCCAGATATTTTCCACGGAACACTTTTGAGATGACACCATATGGGAGAAAAAAATTTCCACCTGTGTCTTTCCATTTATTTTCATCATCAAGCCCACCTCCAAGAACAATGGTATGAATATGAGGATGATAATTCATTGCAGAGCCCCAGGTATGAAGAATGCAGATATACCCTATATCAGCTCCCAGATACTTTGCATCTTTTGACAATTCATTCAATGTGGCTGAAGCAACATGATACAGTGCATCATATAACAGCTTCTGGTTGCTGTAAATAATGGAATTCAATTCCTCAGGAACTGTGAATACTACATGATAATAGGGTGCATCCAATACGTTCTCTTTTTGTGCATCAATCCATTTCTCTTTCGGAAACTCCTGGCACATGGGACAGCATCTGCTTCTGCAGGAGTTGTTGTGAACACTGATACATCCGCAGTCCTCACAAACACTGATGTTTACACCAAAAACTCCTGTTTTACAGTTTCTGATGTGATAAGCCGTTTTTCTGTGATGAGCAGGAGGGTTACTCCTCTTTTCATAGGAAGGATAGAACCGTTCAAATACATCCTGTATCGTACATGATTTATCCATAATCATTCACCACCCATCTCATCAAATGGGCTTTTAATACCAAGCAGAGTTTTATTGCTTACATGCAGATAAATCTCTGTTGATTTTGGATCACGATGTCCCAAAAGAGCCTGAATATATTTTATATCGCAGCCTGACTCAAACAGATGACTTGCAAAACTATGACGCAAACAATGTGTGGAGACGTGTTTTTGAATGCCTGCTCTTTCGGCGCTTTCACGAAAAAATTGAATGACACTATCTTTTGTAAGATAATCCCCTGTCCATGAACTTGGGAACAGAATCCCTCTTGGCCTGCCACATTGAAACCAGTATTCTGTCAATATTTCAAGCGTCCGGTCTGCAAGCAAAGTATAACGGTCAGATCGGCTTTTTCCATCGCGGATGTGTATGGTTTTGTTCGTGCGTGAAATATCATCATAATGAAGGTGTGTGACTTCTGAAACACGAAGTCCACCTGAATACATAGTAGCGATCATAGCTTTATGCTTCAGATTTGGTGTAGCATCAAGAATAGCTGATATTTCTGCTTTTGTAAGCACCGCTGGTAACTTTCTGTCCCTTTTCATACGAGGTATGTCATCATCATCCCAATTCATCTTCAATACTTTTTTGTAAAAGAAGCGGATTCCTGAATGGTAGTGATTGTATGTTTCTGGTGAAATCCCGGAAAGTTTCTTTTCAGTTAGGAATGTATCAACATCGTCAGTTGTTAATGCATCTATATCCTTGGCTGTGTGGTTCAAAAAATGAGCAACACTGGTACAGTATGCATGAATTGTGGAATCCTTGAGATTCCGTTTATTCGCAGCAGATCTAATCTGATTAAAAATTTCTTCGTACATAATAAAATCCTCCATGTAAAGTAAATCGTAAATGTATAAACACTGCTTACATGGAGGAGCATTAGCATAATAAAACTGCTTGCCAGAAAGGCAGCTCAATGGTATTCTTATCATAGGCAGTGGGGATGTCGATCCTGTTTGATTGTTGGTTGTGGTGACTTAACAATACTACTTGTAGGACTTGGTTTCCACTGCTTTTTATTAAAGTGTAAAGAAAAACTGCGCCATAGCCTTGGCAGGCCATCGCGCAGCGATTTTGTTCAAC
>NZ_JBCOMI010000072.1:0-2544 GCF_040924245.1 Ruminococcus sp. J1101004sp1_RTP21198st1_B9_RTP21198_201120
GTAAGCGTCAAATAAGAATGTGTAGCGAAATCTTTAGAGTTTTCCTGTAAACTTAGGGTTAGAGTTTTTAGGCTTTACACCAAAAACTCTAAATACAGAAAAAGGAGAGAACTCATGGACATTTCTTCTTTAACCCCTGATAAGCAGGTGAAACTTCAATACTGGCTGGAGGTAATCCGGCAATGCAGAGCCTCTGGACTGACGAATCAGGCATGGTGTGAACAGCATAACATTTCTTTAAAAAGTTATTATTACTGGATTGCAAAAATCCGAAAACTTGCCCTGGAGGATCTGCCTCGTAAGAATAACGGAATTCATGCAACAGCAGATCAGTATACGCTTTTGCAAAATCCGGCCTCTGAGTTTGCAGAAATTCCTCTTCCTGGTAGACACGCTACCCGTTCGGATCCTGCAGTGGTACTCCATATCGGAACCATAACGGTTGAAGTTTTTGAAGATATCTCCTGTGAGCTGCTGTCTACAATCCTGAAAGCTGTGCAGTCATGCTAGGAGATATTTCACGTGTGGAAAAAATATATATCCGTTGCGGCTATACCGATATGAGAAAACAGATCAATGGACTGGTTGATATCATCCAGTACAACTTCAAGCTGGATCCATACAGTAATTCATTGTTTCTATTCTGCGGCAGACGGGCTGACCGGATCAAAGCGGTTCACTATGAAGGGGATGGTTTCTGCCTTTTATACAAACGGTACGAAAGCGGACAGCTTCAATGGCCGCGGACTGGTGAGGAAGCAAAACAGATATCTGAACAACAGCTCCGCTGGCTTCTGGAGGGTTTGAATCCAGAGCAGCCAAGAGCAGTGAAAAAATGGCTTCCAAACAAGTCTGATTCGTACGAAAAATCCTTATAAATACTGGGAAAACTGACCTTTTTATGGTATACTAAAACCATCGAAACGGAAGGATTTTCAGCTCATGCCAAACAAGGAACAGGAATATAAAGAGCATATCAAAGAACTGGAACAGCAGATCCGGCTCCTGAAAGAGCAGGTTGATTTCCTGACCCGAAAACTTTATGGAACAAAATCTGAGAAGACATCTACTCTCGAAATAGAGGGGCAGATGTCTCTTTTTAATGAGATTGAATCCTCTGCTGATCCCGATGCTCCCGAGCCGGATCTTGTTGAAGTGGAAAAGCATCTCCGTAAAAGGAAGTATGCCGGCCAGCGGGAGGAATTGGTCAAAAACATTCCCCACAGTAAGGTACTCCATACTATGGATGAAAGAGAACAGATCTGTGAAAAATGCGGAAGTACCATGGTAAAAGTCGGGGAGGAGTTTGTCCGTACGGAGGTACAGTTTATTCCCGCAAAGCTGAAGGTGGTCGACCATTACAGGGAAACTTATGAATGCAGGTCCTGCCGCAAAAAAGGAACTCCTTATATGGAGAAAGCCCCAGTGCCCTATCCCCCTGTTATGCATTCCCTGGCGTCTGCGTCTACGCTTGCATGGCTCATCCATCAAAAGTTTGAATTAGGCATTCCACTGTACCGTCAGGAAAAAGAGTGGGAGGCTCTGGGATTTCGTTTAAGTAGGGCGACCATGTCAAACTGGCTTCTGGTCGTCTACCGGGATTGGCTCCAGCACATCGTTCATCGTCTCAGGCAGGAACTTCTGAATCAGAGATATCTGCATATCGATGAAACTCATGTACAGGTACTGAAAGAACCTGGGCGGAAGAATACTTCCGATTCTTATATGTGGGTTTACTGCAGCATGAAGGGGGCGGAAAATCCTATCCGGTATTTTGAGTACCAGCCTGGACGGGGCGGAAAATATCCGGAAGCATTCCTGAAAGGATATGAAGGTTATATCCATACAGATGCTTATTCCGGATACAATGGGCTTACCGGAGTAAAACGATGCCTGTGCTATACCCATCTGCGCCGGGCTTTTGTAGATGCGCTCCCTAAGGATGTCCATACCCCTGAAGCGTCAAAACCCGCAGAGGCAATCCTCTGGCTGAATAAACTTTTTAATATAGAGGCCGAACTGGAGGATCTTTCTCCTGAGCAAAAGAAAAAAGAACGTCTTATCCGCGAGAAACCGCTTCTCGAGGCTTTTTGGGCGTGGACAGAAAAAAGTGCTGCTTCCGAGTTGCCAAAGTCCAAACTTTCCAAAGCGTTTTATTATGCATTAAATAACCGTCAGGAATTCTTCAATTATCTGGAAGATGGACATTGTTCGATTAGTAATTCGCTCGCAGAAAACTGCATCCGGCCATTCGTGATCGGAAGAAAGAACTGGCTGTTTGCAGGAAGTCCGAAAGGAGCCGCCGCAAGTGCGGGGATCTATACACTGGTTGAAACTGCCAAAGCAAATGGACTTGCCCCAATGAAGTACCTGAAATATATCCTGGCGGACATGCCGGGAAGCACTTTCCTGGAACATCCCGAATATCTGGATGATTACCTGCCCTGGAATCCCATAGTAAAAGAACTATGTCAATAACTGTTGAGCTTTCAGTATAAAAGGTTGGCGGTTATTTTTCTATACACTGTTTTATTTGACGCTTAC
>NZ_JBCOMI010000073.1:0-2501 GCF_040924245.1 Ruminococcus sp. J1101004sp1_RTP21198st1_B9_RTP21198_201120
GAACGTGCGCCCGTAAAGGCATCATAATAAATATACCTTTGGCAAGGTATTAGGATAGTATCTTACAGTCCTATCATCAACCGATTTACCTGTGAGGGAAACTAAATATCAGGGAAAATAGCACGTCGGTAAAGCCATAAGTCAGCTAATTACCAAGCTGCGACTGAATGGGGAGATGAAAAGTTAGGTATGAGGATAAAGCCCATACTGGTTGAACGATAGTCCAAACGGTCAATGTCGGGACTATGGCGTAAGGTAATTATTATTCGCTATATCTCAGCACTTATGTTCCGCTGTTCAGGAGCGTAAGCAAAGATAGGCTGAGACGTATATGCAATAAGCATAAAAGGATGGAAGTCGTATCCGACAACCTAACAAGCCAAATCGTTAGTATGATGCTAAACGGGGATTACCTAAGTCGAAACGCTTAAAAATAAGCTATTAAGTGTAGGCTTATGAATATTCGATATGGTAACGGAGCCTTCATAGTAGTCCGAGAGTGTTAATGGCACTTACATGGCGAAGGAAGGCAGTTTATAACATTAACAATATAGAAAGGATAATGTGTGATACATTATGAGAAATCCTGAAAATGTGTTAATCAGCTTAACGAAACACAGTAACCAAAAAGATTACAAGTACGAGCGTTTATACCGTTTGCTCTACAATGAGGAACTGTACTTAACCGCTTATCAAAACATTTATTCCAATGACGGAAGTATGACAAAAGGTACTGACAAGCAAACGGTTGACGGTATGAGTATCGAAAGAATACGGAAAATCATAGTTTCGCTCAAAGATGAAAGCTATCAGCCAAAACCTGCAAGAAGAACCTATATTCCAAAGAAGAACGGAAAAATGCGTCCACTCGGAATACCGTCCTTTGAGGATAAATTGCTTCAAGAGGTTATCAGAATGATTTTAGAAGCTATCTATGAGGGGCATTTTGAAAATACTTCTCATGGGTTCAGACCTAATAGAAGCTGTCATACGGCACTCAATGAAATTCAAAAAACTTTCACGGGTGTGAAATGGTTTATCGAAGGAGACATTAAAGGTTTTTTTGATAACATCAACCATGCTACGTTGATTGGAATTTTACGAGAACGTATCAATGACGAGAGATTTCTTCGACTGGTAAGAAAATTTCTGAATGCAGGCTATATTGAGAATTGGACTTTTCATAACACCTATTCGGGAACACCGCAGGGTGGCATTATCAGTCCTATTCTTGCAAACATTTATTTGGATAAATTTGATAAGTATGTAAATGAGTATGTCCGAAAATTTAAAAAAGGTAAAAAGCGTATGCGTACAAAAGAGTACCGCAGGAACGAAGTCGAATTAAGCAAAGCCAGAATCGCATTGAAAAATGCAAACGACGACTGTGAAAGAGAAAATGCGATTGCACGCATAAGGCAGTTGGAAAAAGAACGGGTGAATATTCCCCCAAGTGACCCTATGGATAACAATTATGCAAGGCTGGTCTATGTCAGATATGCTGATGATTGGCTGTGCGGAGTTATCGGTTCGAAAGAGGATTGTAAGAAAATAAAAGAAGATTTTAAGAATTTTCTCAAAGAACAATTACAGTTGGAGCTATCAGAAGAGAAAACGCTGATTACCAATGCCCAAAAAAGTGCGAAATTTCTCAGTTATGAAATCAGAGTACGGCATAGCAATCTAACCAAGAGAGATAAAACAGGCAAGCTCGTTCGTAATTACACGGGCAGAATTGTACTGGAAGTTTCAAGTGATACAATCAGGAAACACTTGATTGATACAGGTGCTATGAAGTTAATCTACCATAATGGAAAAGAAATTTGGAAACCCAAGGCAATATACAGATTGAAAAACTGTGATGATCTGGAAATACTCGACTACTACAACAGTATGATACGAGGTTTTTACAATTATTACTGTATAGCCAATAACAGCTCAATCATCAACAGCTACAAGTATATTATGGAATACAGTATGTACAAAACCTACGGCACAAAATACAGAACATCAATTTCAAAAGTAATCGGAAAATTCAGAGCAGGAAAAGATTTTGCTGTAAAGTTCCGTAATTCCAAAGGAGTTGAGAAAATGCGAGTGTTTTATAACGAGGGTTTTAAACGGCAGAAAAAAGCATTCCAATCTAATGCAGACTTAGTTCCAAATACAATCAAATATTTCAGCAGTACAAAGCTAATCGACAGAATAAAAGCCAGAGAATGTGAGCTATGCGGAAAAACTAATACTCCCATAGAAATTCATCATGTTCATCGGCTTAAAGATTTACAAGGTAAAACTTTTTGGGAAGCTCTTATGATAGCGAGAAATCGCAAAACAATAGCTTTGTGTAGAGAATGTCATAAGAAATTACACTGTGGACAGTTAAATTGAGTTTATAAATGGAGAGCCGTATACAGTGAGAGTTGTAAGTACGGTTCGGGGGCGAGTATTTGGAAACCTACCATAGCAATATGGCAAGGCGCTGGGTACTTAGCCTACAG
>NZ_JBCOMI010000074.1:0-1847 GCF_040924245.1 Ruminococcus sp. J1101004sp1_RTP21198st1_B9_RTP21198_201120
TTCCAGTTGTGCGCCCAGCTAAGGGTGTGTAGTCAAGCCGGTGGGATTCCGGTTTATCCAAGGTTTAGCCAACCAGATAATAGCGAGTCTTGGGATGATGCCGGTAACGGCATCTGACAAGCGTAGACAGCAAGAAAGCAGGGTTGAATAGTGATTGAGCTTCGAAACGTTAACTTCAGTCGGTCGACGTCTTAACTGGTGCGGAAGACAATATCATGTAATGCGATATGGCGAGTGTTATGTGGCACTGCGGAGTCAGAGAACCAATCATGTTTTACATTGTGAATACACATCAACTGGGGAGAACCTGCCATTTCTCGAAGAAGAGTATGAAATTGCAACTGAAAACGGAGTATTTCAAATGAATGGTAGGTGGTCGGACAATCCCATAGTACTGTAGAAATCGGGCAATGCCGATGGAGGGAAGGGGATTGCATAGTAAAGGTCTTACTGAGGACACATTATCCGTACTCAGGGACGGAGGAAATAATGGAAACGAAATTAGTAAGAATAGCTGAGATATCAGCAACATCAAAACATCCTATATTTACATCAGTGTACCACTTGATAAATGAAGATATGCTAAAGCAATGCCATAAGGAATTAGATGGGAACAAAGCAGTCGGAATTGACAAGGTAACTAAGGATGAGTATGGGAAGAACCTTGATAGAAATATCAAGGAACTGGTACAGAGGTTGAAAAACAAATCCTTTAAGCCACTTCCGTCACTGAGGGTATATATACCTAAAGGAAATGGAAAGAAACGACCATTAGGGATTGCTTCCTATGAAGATAAGATTGTACAAATGGCAGTGAAGAAAATACTGGGAGCTATTTATGAACCGAGATTCCTAAACTGCATGTATGGATTCAGACCGAATAGGGGGTGTCACGAAGCAATAAAAGAAGTATACCAACGGATAAGCTATGGAAAAATCAGCTATATCGTAGATGCCGATATCAAAGGTTTCTTTGACCATATCGACCATGATTGGATGATGAAGTTCCTTGAATGGAATATACAGGATAAGAACTTATTGTGGCTAATACGTAAATACCTTAAAGCAGGAATAATGGAGCAAGGAAAATTCGAGCCAACAGAGGAAGGTTCGGCACAAGGCTCAGCAATGAGTCCGATGCTTGCAAATATATACATGCATCATGTGCTGACGCTGTGGTTTAAGCTGGTGGTGCAAAGGGAAATGCAGGGAGAGTGTTTTCTCGTCAACTTTGCGGATGATTTTGTTGCAGGATTTCAATATAAGTCAGAAGCTGAAAGATACTATAAAGAGTTAAAGGAACGAATGGAAAAGTTTGGACTGGAGCTGGAAAGTAGTAAAAGCAGACTAATTGAATTTGGGAGATTTGCAGAGCAGAATCGTAGAGCAAGAGGAGAATGTAAACCTGAAACATTTGATTTTCTGGGGTTTACCTTCTATTGTAGCAAAACTCGAAAGGGAGGTTTCGTGCCAAAGGTACAGACTTCAAGAAAGAAGTTAGAGCAAAAGGTTAGAGCATACAAGAACTGGATTTACGATAATCGAAATCGACCAATGCGAGAAATAATTAAAGAGTTGAACGTAAAACTAATTGGACACTATCGGTATTATGGTGTTACATGGAATTTTCGGAAGATAACAACATTCCTGCATAGAGTACAACAGTTTCTATTCAAAGCCATGAATCGGAGAGGTTGTAGACGGGCATACACATGGAATGGATTTGTGGAAATGCTCAAGTATTACCCGTTAGCAAAACCTAAAACGTACTATTGTTTATATTGAAGCGAATGTTACTATGAGGAGCCGTATGCGGGAAAGCCGCACGTACGGATCTGTGAGGGGCT
>NZ_JBCOMI010000075.1:0-1826 GCF_040924245.1 Ruminococcus sp. J1101004sp1_RTP21198st1_B9_RTP21198_201120
CGAAAGGGCAGTTTTTATCAGAACTCAAGGCTGCTTTTTCGTTTACACCAACTCCGATTGTTTCCTTAACAGTTTGTCTGTAGTGTTTTTGTACTCCTGGCTTTCAATTCTGTTTAAAATCATACCATATATTCCTATACCACACATGGCAATGCCCAGGACGAAACCTAATACCGAATATAATATATTGTTCCGCTTCTCTTTTTTATCCTGCTTCATACACATCCTCCGCAAAACCTGTTTTTGTTTTCGATTCTTGTAAAGAACACATATTGTAAAAAATTCTCCTTCCATTGACCATGTATTCTCTATACTAATAATAATCCATCCAAAACCGGTTTGCACTATTACTTGTGCCAGTAAATGAAGAGAAAATGTTATTGCTTACTTTGTCCACAAAAAACACCTCGCGGAACGTTGCCAGTGACTTCACATGTATCTATCCAGACAGTCAACTCTACAGCTCTCCGAGTCTCTCTCTCAAATTTTTTCGTGCTTCAGTTGCACTCATAGTTTTGGCACCATCTATTCTTTCCCACTCAGCCTGAAGTACTCTGGCACGTAACCGAAGTAACTGTTCACGCTTTTCATATGTATCAATACTCTTAATTACCATATCTCCCTCATCATTTTGGGTGATATAAATAGACTCGTTGGTTTCTTTTAAACAATAGTCAGCTACTTTCAGACTATCATCAGCTTGTGTAATTCGATAATTGCTTAAATCTTTTTGTCTCTCATCCAATTACAATTCCCTCCTTCTCTACATTATCATAAAACGGCAATGCTCCCAGCCAGTATCTGTAATGTGCTTCATTCTCCAGAACTGGATTTATTACAATCCCTGACTCCAGTTCCAGATCAAACGCCAGATCAAAAATACTGTTTTCGACCTGCTCTATTTCTTCTTTTGAAAGAGGTGTTAATATCATAACATCAATATCCGAATTTTCCTTATAATCTCCACGGGCATAATAACCATAGACAATAAGTTTGGATAGATTATTTTTTAATATTTTTTTAGCCCCTTGTATAAATAGCATTAATATTTCCTGTCTAATCAAGTTGCTACCTCCTGTCAGATTATTTTCATCTACAGTAATATTTTAATAATATTGCAGCTGACTACGTAAAGCAAGCTATTATTTTACTTTTATTTTTGAAAGCGCAACCTTTGAAACTATCAAGCATGGAAATTCCAGTTTCCAGCTATAAAAAAAGTGAATATTATACCAGAATATTATTTTGAAGCTGCTTAAATATTTTGTATCTGCTGTCAAATCTGCTGTCAAAATCCATTTTTTGGCTAAATAAGAGGTGTTCCAGAAGGGTGTAAATATATCCAGACATCAAAAAAACCCTTGAAAATCAAGGGTTTCAAGTCATGCCGCAGACCGGAATCGAACCGGTACGGGTATCACTACCCACGGGATTTTAAGTCCCGGGCGTCTGCCAGTTCCGCCACTGCGGCATATGGGACCTATAGGGCTCGAACCTATGACCCTCTGCTTGTAAGGCAGATGCTCTCCCAGCTGAGCTAAGATCCCACAATATTTAATTAATGTTGATTTTCATCAACAGCGACCCGGAAGAGACTCGAACTCTCGACCTCCGCCGTGACAGGGCGGCGCTCCAACCAACTGAGCCACCGGGCCAGAAGAATATTAAATTAAATGGACCTTCGGGGACTCGAACCCAGGACCGACCGGTTATGAGCCGGTTGCTCTAACCAACTGAGCTAAAGGTCCAAAAAGCCGATGATCGGACTCGAACCGATAACCTGCTGATTACAAATCAGCTGCTCTGCCAATTGAGCCACATCGGCA
>NZ_JBCOMI010000076.1:0-1739 GCF_040924245.1 Ruminococcus sp. J1101004sp1_RTP21198st1_B9_RTP21198_201120
CAATGTCATTTAGTTAATTTTCAAGGTTAGATCTTATACATGAGGTCTAACCTCTTTTTTAGTTTTTCCCTAAATAGGGGTTGACACTTCAACTCAAATGTGCGGCCGCTCTCACTACTGATTGGTTTTTAGAAGTAGTGAGAGCGGCCTTTGTAGTTAAAGAAGCATCTGCACGATGCAAATACAACTACAAGGAGATTTTTTTATGCTACAAAACCAAATCAAAACCATATTTAATTCGGCTGTCTCAAAGGTCGTTGACAACATTGACCAGTATACTTTTTCTC
Source organism: Ruminococcus sp. J1101004sp1_RTP21198st1_B9_RTP21198_201120 (assembly GCF_040924245.1). Lineage (NCBI taxonomy): Bacteria > Bacillati > Bacillota > Clostridia > Eubacteriales > Oscillospiraceae > Ruminococcus > Ruminococcus sp. J1101004sp1_RTP21198st1_B9_RTP21198_201120. Next base: position 288 of record NZ_JBCOMI010000076.1, read on the forward strand.
CAGAAAAAGATTTGAAACGCCACAAAAAACTTCCAGCTGATAAACTTATCTCATTTCTGATTTCAGAAGGCTCCGCCTCAACAAAATTAGAACTTTTAGATTTTTTCAATCTAAGTAATAACTGCGTGACAAATTCAGCCCTTAATCAGCAAAGGACCAAACTCAAACCAGAGGCACTTCAACAAGTTATGTATGAATTTAATGATGCCATTTTCCAAGAAAAGGTTTCATCGAAATACCGTTTTATTGCTGCCGATGGATCCACGGCCACCTATTTTAGCAAAGCATCCTTTTCACCAGATGAGTACTACGTAAATCAAGGGCATTCACAGAAAGGATTTTACAGCATGCATATTAACGCATTTCAGGATATTCAAAAACATATCTATACTGATATTCTCATTCAACCGGTTCATAAAAAAGATGAATTCAATGCTTTCTGTACCATTGTTGACAGACATCCGGCTCTTCCTAATACTAAAAATGTTTATATAGGTGACCGTGGATATTGTTCTTATAACAACATGGCTCATGTTATTGCTTCTGCCCAATATTTTCTTTTTCGAACTAAAGATATTCACTCCAAAGGTCTGGTTGGAAAATTTAATTATCCTGATTCTGACACCTTCGATATCGATGTGAATGTTACACTTGTCAGAAGTCACTCGAGAAAAATCCAGGTGAAAACTGATTACTATAAACGTTTTGTGGACCACGCTACATCTTTTGATTATCTTGAATACGGGGCCGATGATACATACGATATCTCTTTCCGGGTCGTTCGTATTAAAATATCTGATGATACCTATGAGTGTCTGGTCACAAATCTTCCACGTAAAGAATTCGATATGCAGCAACTAAAACTTTTATACTTTGCCAGATGGTCTATAGAATCCTCTTTTCGAAAACTGAAATATACGATTGGTCTAAACAACTTTCATTCGTATAAACCAGATTATATAAAGCAGGAAATCTATGCAAGAATCATTCTATATAATGTGACAGAAACCATAATCAACAATACGATAATTGAAAAACGTGAAACAAAGCATGCCTACAAAGTGAATTTTACAGTAGCGGCACATATAAGTAGAATCTTCCTTCGTCTGACCACGAAAGAAGATTCCATAGATGTTATGGAAATCCTTAAGTCCGAACTTATTCCAATAAGGGACGAACGCCAATACCCAAGGCTAAAGACAGCTCATTTCCGAAAACCTCGGTATTTTATATATAGAGCTGCTTAAGAAAATTCATAACACTTTGAATTATAGCATTTTTTGAAGCAGATGAAAATCTGCTTATTTGTCGTTGAAGAAAATATCCTTTATGTTGATAAAATTTTCCAACTCCCCACTCTCATAATCAAATCCAATAACTTTCGTGTCTAATATCGTATTTCTAATGGTGTTATCTCATTCATATTCCAATTAACTAAATGACATTGGTTCA
>NZ_JBCOMI010000077.1:0-1723 GCF_040924245.1 Ruminococcus sp. J1101004sp1_RTP21198st1_B9_RTP21198_201120
TGATATGCTCCCTTCTAGGTAGACAAGTGAAATAATAAAAACTTGTCACTTAGGAGGGAGCATATTTTATGTCTAAAAGAAAAGTATCTGTTGCGGATAAGATATATGCTGTAAATCTATATCTGGATGGAAAAGAAAGTCAACGGCGAATTGCCGATATGTTTGATGTAAGTCTCGCATCTGTCCAACAATGGATTCGAAACTATGAATCTATGGGAGCAAATGCATTCACATTGAAAGGGAATAAAAAATATTCCAAAGAATTGAAACAACAAGCAGTCGTAGATTATTTAGCAGGCTATGGTTCTCAAGATGATATTTGCAAAAAATACGGAATCCGTTCAAAAGCTAAGTTACAAATCTGGATAAAGAAGTATAATGGTCATGAAGAATTAAAATCTTCTGGAACAGGAGGAAGCATTATCATGACCAAAGGAAGAAAAACCACTTTTGAAGAACGGGTTGAAATAGTACAGTATTGTATCGCACATAATCGTAATTATGCCAAAACAGCAGAACAATACCAGGTGTCCTATCAACAGGCTCGCAATTATATAGTCAAATATGAAGCTGGTGGAGTAGAAGCTTTAAGAGATAACCGTGGCAAACGAAAACGTCCCGATGAGATGAGTGAATTAGAAAAGCTGCGTGCTGAAGTTAAAATTTTAAAAGCAGAGAAAGAACGTGCTGAAATGGAGGCATCTTTTTTAAAAAAACTCGAAGAAATAGAGAGGAGGCGGGGCTAAGCCTGGTCCGTCATGAACATATATATCAGGCAATCAAAGAAGAACATGAAGATCATAATTATTCAGTTGCTGCACTTTGCAAACTTGGTAATGTTTCTAGAGCAGCTTATTATAAATGGCTACACAGAGAAATTCCCAAAAGCGAGCAAAAGAATAGGTTTATTGCTGACAAGATAGAAAAGATTCACACAGACTCACCGGATAAAGGCTATCGAAGGATCAGAGATGATTTGGAACGATATCATGGTATTGATATAAACGATAAACGTGTGTTACGCATTTGCCGTAAACTTAATATAAAATCAACTATCAAGTATTCTAACAACGGATGCACAAGACAGGCTGCAGACCCTCAGTATATAGCTGAAAACATACTTAATCGGGAGTTCACTGCCAAAGCACCAAATGAAAAATGGCTCACTGATGTGACAGAATTCCATTATTATATTGGGATTGAAAAGCATAAAGTTTATCTAAGTGCAATACTGGACCTATATGATAGACGGATTGTTTCGTATGTTATTCGTGATAAGAACAACAATGCTTTGGTGTTTGATACGGTAGACAATGCTTTACTTAGAAATCCTGGTGCGCAGCCACTGTTTCACAGTGACAGGGGATTCCAATATACGAACAGGACATTTCATACAAAACTTGTAAATGCTGGAATAATACAAAGCATGTCGCGAGTTGCTAAATGTATCGACAATGGACCAATGGAAGGCTTTTGGGGGATTTTGAAGAGAGAGCGATACTATGGAAAACGATTCACTGATAGAGGTACTCTCGTAAAAATGATCGAAGATTATATAGATTACTATAACAATAAACGCTTACAAAGGAATCTCGGAATTTTAACACCAATGGAAAAACACGAAATTTACTTGCAAGCCGCATAAAAACTGCCAGCAGATAAATTTCTGCTGGCAGGAAAAATTTATATTTTTTCAATTGTCTACTTGACGGGGAGCGGTTCA
>NZ_JBCOMI010000078.1:0-1581 GCF_040924245.1 Ruminococcus sp. J1101004sp1_RTP21198st1_B9_RTP21198_201120
CAACATCATAAACTTAAGATTAGATATTACACATTTATATTATCCTGCTAAAAACTCATTTCAAAAGGGCAGATTAAAACGAAGAGAAATCTTCACAGAGCTCCTTCTGTATACTTTAACAACTTAAAATGCCCATAATCTCCCTTTAAACGGAGAATGGGCATTTTAAAAGCTACTCTTTTGATTGTTTTTATATTTATTTGAGATGTTTTTTCTACGCTCTTTTCCAGGTAGTTCCCTTATGGGAAGTACATAGCGCTCCATTTCTTCCTGTAGTTCTCCAAGTTTTTTGATCCGCTTCTTTTCCTCCGGTTCCAAAAGGATTTTTAGCATAGTCTCTTTGAAAAGACCGATGGCTACATTTTCATTGGTATGCATGGGATATTTATTCCTGTTTTCCCGTCCTGCTGCTGCGGCCTCTTCGTCCGCACTGTTCCGAATGTCCTGAACCATGTTATATACTAAAACCTGCGCCCAAAAATCCTGGTGCACATATACTGTGGCTTTCCCTGTTACACTTTCAAATTTCATTTTGTTTTTTAGAGTATTGTATTTCTTCTCAATTTCCCATCTTTGGTAATATAAATCCGCTAATTCTTCTGCGGTAATTGTATCCGGAAGATCTGTCATCAGCGCAAGTTCATTCCCGGAGGGAAGAGTCGATTTTGATATTCTTACCAGCGTGCTCCCTTTCTTTTGCATCTGTTCATATCGTTCCGGATGTTTTTTTCGTATTTTTTGTAGGCGTGCAGATGAATGTTTTAAAATGACTTTTTCATCTGCCGACTGCATCCGTTTACGTTCTGCCATATAATCGTTGGATGAAAGACGGATCAGATAATGAATCCCTTCCGTTTCCAGAAAGTCAATAAACTCTAAGGAAGGATAACCGCGGTCAAAAACTGCGACAACCGGCTTCCTGATTCCAAATTTTTTTAATTGTTTTAAGTTTCTTTTTGCCAGTTCGTTTTCACTGATGCAAATATGTTCAATTTCAATATCCAGGTAAAAATGATTCAAAACATCATACATTCCGCTTACCAGTGCCCGTACCTGCCCTTTCCCGGAATGCTGGTTGCCGCTGTTTCCAAATGCTTCCCTGTTATCCTTTGAGTTTGGAACTTCCGCCTTGCTCCCGTCAATCGCGATTAACAAATATCCTTTCCACAGTCTGGGTTCGTCAGAACGATAAAAATCCATAAGATATTTACGGTTCAGATAGGGAAAAATTTCCGGATTTAGACGTTTTCTCTGTTGTAGATATCCCTGGACAGATAACTGCATAGACAAGTCTCCTTTTTCTTTGAAATAGTTTCTAAGTTCAAATGTCGTGGTAAGCCCCTTTTTTGAAAGACAGCATAGCAACATGTCTTTTAGGGGCATTTTTCGCTTTCTCGAAAAAGCATGGTTTCCATTCTGTCTCGCATATTTTGCAATTTCCGGATCAGATAATAATGCAGAAAACTTTTGAAATCTTGTTTTATAAGATTTAATCATATACACCCCTGCCTATATTTTAACACAATGAAAGGAACCTGCGAACAGATTCCTTTCCATTTTTTTCTTAAGTTTATGATGTTG
>NZ_JBCOMI010000079.1:0-1531 GCF_040924245.1 Ruminococcus sp. J1101004sp1_RTP21198st1_B9_RTP21198_201120
AAAATAATTGAAGTATTAGCCCCGGCTTTTTGCTGGGGCTTGTTAAATTGATTCGTTTCATTCCTCAGGCAATTTTTGTATCTTGATCATTCTGGTGGTGTTCTTGCTGTTTGACAAACTTTCCAAACTGTTGGCGACGCCAGGGATGATTCATTGGTGGAATGCGGGGCTTCTTTGGTTTTGGCGGAGTATAGTCTATATCTAAGTCTTTTGATTTTGTTTCGTGCTCGGGTATTTCTTCCAGTGCGTAGATGTCTTTGTCATTTACACAGCAGTATTGACTGCCATCAAAAGCCTGAATAAACATTACCTTTGTTCCTTTTCGGTAGTGGACCTGATTGCCTCTGCTGTCAATCATACGGTAGTATTTATTGGAATGCCTTAAACAGTGTCCGGTATCTACCGTTCTTTCGCATAAAACTGCAAGAATCAGGTTAATTTTTTCAATTTGGGGTTGCACTTCGAACACAGACTTGATACCATGAATGGGAAGGGAAAACTTCTCATTGAATTCCTTTATGTAGGAGTTTAGGAATTCATTGGCAGCGTCTATGGTCGTTATGCCTGCAAGTCTTAACTCGACTGGCAGGCGCGACTGTAGCGTCTGGTTCAGGCGTTCTACACGTCCTTTTGCCTGAGGCACACTGCTTGATCCCAGTTCAACCCCCAGCTGTTTACAGGCATAGGCAAACTGTGTATAGGTATCCTCATCGATAGATGGGGAGTTTTTCTTTTTATAGGTGAAAACAGTACGGCGGTCTGTAAAGAACTTGTAGGGGATACCGTAAGTTGTGAGGATCTGATGGAAAACGTGGTAATAGCCATTCAGAGTTTCCTGGGTATCAAACCAACCGCCGGTAATCCTTCCTGTAGCATCATCTATAGCCAGATGCAGATGCCATATCTGACCGGGGATCCATTCGTAGGGAGTTGCGTCCATTTGCTGCAGTTCACCGAAATAAGCGGCTCTGGGACGGCGGGAATGGGCGTCCTCAAGAGCAACAAGATTAATCTGTATCTGATCCGCTTCTTTCTGAGATTTCGCTGCTTTTTTATCGGCTTTTAATTGTTCTTTGATTCTCTTTTTCTTAGCTTTTGTAGCCTTGGGAGAGAGAATGTATTCAGCTTCGAGAATAGACATAACCGCTGAAGGGGAGATGTGGATATCTTCATGTTTTCCTAATAACTCAGTGAAATGCACAAAATTGGCATCATAGTATTTGTTGCGGTATAAATCGACAACAAGATTACGAGTTTCATTGGGGATGGTATTGGCTGGCTTACGTCCTCTGTTGCCATGGATAAAATAGGCTTTGCCATGCTCTTTGTAGCCTTTAAGCATACGGTTAATGTGACGTACAGTACAACCGAGAGTAAGGGCAGCTCTCTGCTTGTTAGGGGCTGGATGATCTGCCAATGATTTGATCACCTCATACTTCTTTTGTTCATCCATTGATAATTCTACCTTTCTGATAATCGTTACCTCCATCTGTTGATGGAAGCATTATACTACATTGGGACATTTTCCTTT
>NZ_JBCOMI010000080.1:0-1516 GCF_040924245.1 Ruminococcus sp. J1101004sp1_RTP21198st1_B9_RTP21198_201120
ATGAAGAAATGCGGATGCAAGGCGAAAAAAGTACAGTGATTGGAGAAAAAAGCATGAAAAATGAAGAATATAAAAAATTGTCAATTAAAGAGTTTACAAAAGCAGCAGGAAGATATGAAAGTAACCATGCTGGCATTTACGAAATGTGCAAGAAGGATTATCCGGATCCACAGGCATTTTTTGACAGTGTGAAAAGATGTCTTCGCCCAAATGGAAGATTGATACTGAGAGATGTGACCAGTGACAATAAAGTATTGGTATGGCTAATGAATACATTGGAAATGCCGTTGGCAAATATATGCGGACATGGAGATGTCCGGGTTCCAACAAGAGCTATGGTTATGAAATGTTGCAAAAAAGCAGGATTAAAAGTAGAAAAATTTGAAATTCGTAAAGGTATGCGAATGCATTGTGTTGTGAGAAAACCTATGGGAAAGGCGATAGGAAATGAAAGATAAGTATCTTAGGGAAACACGAATGGTTGATTTTTCTAATCTGGCAATTCAAAATCTTATTCAAAATATGAAATGGAAGGAAATGGGTGAATTTGAAAGGATTAAGGCAATCTACAACTATGTAAGAGATGATGTTTTATTTGGATATAATATTGATGACGGAATTTCAGCTTCAAAAGTACTTGCAGATGGTTATGGACAATGTAATACAAAAGGAACTTTATTTATGGCACTTTTACGTGCCTGCAATATTCCATGCAGAGTACATGGTTTTACGATTGATAAAAGATTGCAGAAAGGGGCTATGACCGGGTTTGTTTACCGTAATGCTCCAAAAAATATTTTCCATAGCTGGGTAGAAATTAATTTTGAAAATCAGTGGTATGAACTGGAAGCTTTCATTTTGGATAAAACCTATATAAAGAAGTTACAGGAACGAAATCCGGAATGTAAAGGTGCATTTTGCGGTTATGGAGTAGCAGTCAAGGATTTCAGAAATCTCATTATTGAATTTGATAGGAACAATACTTATATTCAGAGCGAGGGAATCAATCAGGATTTTGGTGTTTATGATTGTCCAGATGAACTGTTGAAGGAACATCATCAAGAAATTTCAGCCTTTAAAGCATTTGCTTATAGACATATTGGAAGACATCTCATGAATCGTAATGTCAGGAAGATTAGAGAACGATAGTTTTAAGCTTTTAGAATTAAAATTAAATTTGGAGGGTAATATGGCAGACAAAATACAAAATGCTTATGAAACATCAAAAAATATATATGACGATGTTCTTACGCAAAGAAATATTTTCAGCAAACTGTATATTAAGTTATTTTGGAGTGGCACTGATGATAATGATATAGCACGAAAAGTTTTAGCATATGTTCCTGATGACTTTTCAGGAAATCTTCTTGATGTTCCGGTTGGAACTGCTGTATTTACGGAAAACAAATGGAGTTCGCTGAAAAATGCACATATTACTTGCCTTGATTACAGCATAGATATGCTTGATCAAGCCAGAAAAAGACTTGGCAGTCATGCACATATCAAATGTATTCAG
>NZ_JBCOMI010000081.1:0-1261 GCF_040924245.1 Ruminococcus sp. J1101004sp1_RTP21198st1_B9_RTP21198_201120
AATCGTTAAGGAAAGAATCGAAGGTGGTGCAAACGAAAAAGCAGTATGGAGACTTTTCATTAACTGCCCTTTCGTTTGCATCAATTTCGATTTTTTCTGGTTGAACAAAGTGCGTCAACTCTATATGGACTTTTAATTATGACACTCTATTTATAATAGGATAGCGTGTACACATAGAAACACATAGAATTTATAATTCAGTCCTGTATTATGACACCAGAAATAAGCCTCCCTAAAGAAGCTAAAAAAATATACAGTTATGATACGTTAACAGAGCATATGTGGTTTTGGTTTTATAAAATGTTGTTCTGTAGACAGAGGAATAATCTTACCACCACAGGAAGAACACTTGCATATATCTTTATTATAAAGAAGACGGATAATGGCAGGTGCATCCATATCTTTCAGCTTGGAAATATATTTTTTGCAACCAAGGATGTTTCTACATAGGGTAATCTTTTTCTTCTTATTTCTGGATGAAAGAAGACCATAGTGCCTGATACGTACAAAACGTTTTGGAGGAACATGCATTAAAAATCGACGGATAAATTCCTCGCCGGATATGGTGATCTCTTTCCAAAGCCCTTGGTTTTTGTAATCTTTAGCGGAAAAAGTAACTGTAGATTCTGTCATGTCTTTGATACGGTAGTTGCTGATAGCAATCCGGTGGGTGTATTTTCCAAGGTATCTGATGACAGATTCGGCACTGTCAAATGGTTTCTTGCAATAAGGAATCCATTCCTTTGTATAGCAGGTATTTAACAATTCCTTGAAAGTATAGTAGTTTTTGTAAGGTGCAGCCGATCCATGAAATTCAAGCCTGTCATTTTCCCAGAGCTGCTTAAGTTCAGCTATATATTTTCCACGAAATATTTTGGAGATCACCTTAATCGGAAGAAAAAACTCTTTCCCGTTGTCTTTCCAATGATTTTTCACATCCAGCCCTCCACCAAGAACAATCGCATGGATATGAGGATGAAAATTCATGGTGCTTCCCCATGTATGGAGGATACAAATATAGCCGATATCAGTCCCAAGATATTTACTATCAGCAGCAAGTTCACTGAGAGTATCTGAAGCCGCATGATAAAGAGCAGTGTATAAGAATTTCTGGTTGCTGTAGATAATGGGATTAAGTTCTTCTGGAACTGTAAAAACTACATGGAAATAAGGAGCATCTAAGATATCCTCACGCCGTGCATCTACCCATTTTTCTTTTGGAAACTCCTGACACATAGGACAGCATCTGTCACGGCAGGAG
>NZ_JBCOMI010000082.1:0-1162 GCF_040924245.1 Ruminococcus sp. J1101004sp1_RTP21198st1_B9_RTP21198_201120
AATTAGCAGAATTTCTGAAAGGAGAAATGCAAATGTACGAGAAATCGTGTGCATCTTCAAATCACATTAAGAGCTGGAAGGATATTGATTTTGGAACAGCTGAATATGAGGTTAAGAAACTGCAGATGCGTATTGCAAAGGCTGTAAAGGAGAACAGAGTAGGAAAAATCAAATCCTTACAATGGACTCTGACTCATTCGTTTTATGCAAAAGCAATTGCTGTAAAAAGAGTAACAGAAAACAAGGGTAAAAGAACACCTGGAGTAGATGGCGTGTGTTGGATAAGTAATGAGGACAAATTTAACGCCATATTCACACTTCAGAGAAGAGGATACCAACCTCAACCGCTCAGACGAATCTACATTCCAAAGAAAAATGGAAAAAAGAGACCACTGAGTATTCCTACAATGAAAGATAGGGCAATGCAAACATTACACAAAATGGCACTGGAACCAGTCACAGAAACTCTGGCAGACGGCACTTCATACGGATTCAGACCCAACAGATGTGTTCAAGACGCTATAGAGCAAGGTTTTGTCGACTTGGCTCGAAAAACAGCACCAGAATGGGTGTTGGAAGGTGACATAAAAGGATGTTTCGATAACATAAATCATGAATGGATGCAAAAGAATATCCCTATGGACAAAGAAATTTTGCACAAATTTCTTAAAGCTGGATTTGTGGAAAAGGGAAAACTCAATGCTACTGACCAAGGAACACCACAGGGAGGTACTATTTCACCGACGCTGTGTAATTATGTATTGGACGGATTAGAAAGATTATTGAAGAATAAGTTCAAACGGTATTGGTCGAAAGGTAGACAGATAAATCCAAAAGTAAATCTGGTGCGCTATGCAGATGATTTCATTATTACAGGAGCATCAGAGGAACTATTAAGAAACGAGGTACTACCTTTAGTAAAAGAGTTCATGCATGAAAGAGGATTAGAATTATCGGATGAAAAGACAGTTATTACGAACATACACGATGGATTTGACTTTTTGGGTTGTAATATTCGTAAATATGGGGATAAATTACTTACCAAACCATCAAAACAGAATGTTAAATCAATTATGCGTAAAATTCGTGGAACAATTAAGAAGTTCCGAACGGGCAAGCAATCCGATCTGATCAAATGCCTGAATCCTATTATCAGAGGATG
>NZ_JBCOMI010000083.1:0-1156 GCF_040924245.1 Ruminococcus sp. J1101004sp1_RTP21198st1_B9_RTP21198_201120
ATGGTCGATCACAATTCCATTTTGGATAGATTCAATCTTTAACATTACAGCACCGTCCTTCCTGTCAGCGGATCCGGGATTTCAAGCAGCGCCATAATAAGTGCCATACGGATATATTTTCCGTTTTGTACCTGGTCAAAATAAGCGGCTCTTGGATCCTGATCCACATCTGAGGCAATCTCATCCACCCTTGGAAGAGGATGGAGAACCGGCATATCCGGCTGTGCCAGATTCAGCTTCTCGCGGTTTAAAATATAGGTATCCTTTAACCGGACATAATCTTCTTCGTTAAAGAAACGCTCTTTCTGAACCCTTGTCATATAGAGTATGTCCAGTTTGGGAAGTGTTTCCTCCAGGCTGGTAACCTCTTTATAAAAAGAATGGTTAGGCTTTAAGGTCTCTTCAATTACGTAATCCGGGATTTTAAGCTCTTCCGGGGAGATGAAGTAAAACTCATTTTCTGGATGACGTACCAGACTGTTTACAAGGGAGTGTACGGTTCTTCCAAATTTCAAGTCACCGCAAAAACCAACTGTCAGGTGATCCAGATGACCTTTTCTCTGGCGGATGGTCATAAGGTCGATTAATGTCTGGGTAGGATGATTATGTCCGCCATCCCCGGCATTGATTACCGGCACTGTGGCATACATGGAAGCGCGAAGGGGAGCGCCTTCCTTGGGATGCCGCATTGCAATGATATCTGCATAGCAGCTTACCACCCGGGCAGTATCGGCTACCGTTTCTCCTTTTGTGGCACTGGACTGTTCAGCACCTGCAAAGCCAAGGGATTTTCCGCCAAGGCTTAACATGGCAGATTCAAAGGAAAGACGGGTTCTGGTACTTGGTTCGTAAAAAAGAGTGGCAATTTTTTTCCCATCTGCCACATGGCTGTACACTTCTGGACTTTCTGCAATGCGGTCAGCCAGATCCAGAACTTTTGTAGTTTCTTCAAGGGTAAAATCAAGTGGATCGATCAAATGTCTCATAACCAGGCTCCTTTTGTTAAAAACTGATCCCGTCTGGCTCCGACGGAAATAAACTGGATTTCATGGTTCAGAAGCTGCTCCAGGATACGAATGTAAGCTTTTGCATTCTCCGGAAGCTCTTCATAGGTCCGGCAGCCCGAAATATCGCATTTCCATCCTGGAAGCATTTC